>CP102405.1:2100000-2367115 GCA_024628785.1 Fusobacteria bacterium ZRK30 | reverse complement strand
TATCCTAAAGATGTTACCAGGTGTAGGAGATCTAGGAGACCTGGCACCAGCAGAAAAAGAAATGAAAAAAACTGAAGCAATTATTCAGTCTATGACTGTAGAAGAAAGAAGAAAGCCGAAAGTTATAAACGCTAGTAGAAAGAAAAGAATAGCTAGAGGATCTGCTACCCAAGTTCACGACATCAATAAGATGTTAAAGCAGTTTGAACAAATGAAGGGTATGATGAAGATGTTCAGTGGTGGTAAAGGGATGCCTGGAATGCCTAAGATGGGTAAAGGGTTTAAATTACCGTTTTAAAAAACAAATTATAATAAATTATTAAATAAATTAAAATGAGAAAAGGAGAAATAATTATGTTAAAGATTAGATTAACTAGATTAGGAAGCAAGAAAAGACCTGTTTACAGAGTAGTAGCAATGGAAGCATTACAAAAAAGAGATGGAAAGGCAATAGCTTACTTAGGTAACTACTATCCATTAGAAGATTCTAAAGTAGTATTAAAAGAGGAAGAAATCTTAAGATTATTAGGAAACGGAGCTCAACCTACGAGAACTGTTAAATCTTTATTAACTAAAGCTGGAATCTGGGCTAAGTTTGAAGAGTCAAAGAAAAACTAATGCAATATTCTCAGTTTGTGTAAGCAAACTATAGAAATATTAGTGTTTTGGAACCCGAAAGGTTCTTTTTTACAAAAATAGAAAACATAACAAAGAATTTAACCGCAAATGACCTAATTAATACCAATAGAACTATTAAAAACCTTGGACATGAAGATATACAGAGGAATAAAATATGCGACAAAAAAAATCTGACAAGCTCAGTGGTTTTGAGTTTCTGCATTTAAAGTTTTCATTAGGAGTATTTGCGTAATTCATGTAGATATATCTGCACTAAATAAAAATGTTAGCGATAAATAGGATATTAAACATGATATAATGAATTAGAAATAAAAGAATAGGAGAGTGAGAAAATGAAAAATGAACTTATGAATGAGAAGGAAAAAAGACTATGAAGATGAGATAGATTTAGTTCTCTTGAATTGAAAAAGGTAACTGGAGATAAAGAAAAATTTAAATATTATACATTGAATACAACAATAGAGGATGAAGTGCTGAGTAAAAAAATGATAGAATTATATTTAAATATTGTAAATATGAAAAAAACTGAGTTGTTAAAAAACGCAATAGAAGATGAAATTTCTTTAGTTTTCCAAAGAAGAGATCTATACAGAGTGAAAGTTAGAGAAGGTGAAAAACAGATAGCAGAGATAATAAAAAAACAGCCAGTCTCAATATTGGAAAATCAGAGTATGGTATCAATTTTGACAATAACTAATCCGACTTTATTGCAAGAATTGAACTCTAATAAGAAGTTATATGAAAAATATGATAATCAAGCTCTGGGATTAGAAGGAGTTAAGGGGGATAAAAAATTAGGAAAGCAGATTGAAAAAATATCTTCTGTCTATAAGGTAGAGGAAAAGAGTAAATCTAAGATGATAGTGGCTATCGGGATGATATTAGGATTATTTTTAGGAATCTTTGCAGCTTTTATAAAGGAATTTATCAAAGGTGTAGATTGGAAATAAGATAGATGAAATAAAAAAATAAAGGATACATAGGTATAATAAATTTATACTATGTATTTTTTTATGAATTTTAAATAACTAGTTGATTTTGTTTGTTTTTATAGACGAAAGTTCTTTCAAGAGTAGATTTTGAAATTGGGATTATAAAATTCCTTAAAAAAAACTTAAATTTTCGGAAAAAATGTGTTAAACTTGATAGGATTAACTTAGTTGTTACTGAGTGAATTTGAAATAAAAATTTTGAATAATAATTTCAACTGGATAATAAAAATGAAATCTACAGCAGATGAAAAGAGGGATAATATAAAATTTAAGAAAGTCGGAAATTATGTTTACACGGGGAATATTTGTATGGAAAACAAATGGAAGAAAAGGTATGTTGAATAGTAATCTATATGCTATTAAATGGTATAGAAATGTGATAAAATATAGAGATGAATTTCGAAAGACCTGTAAAGGGTATCACCGAAATATTCAAAGGTTTATTTACACAAATTAAGAACTTTGTGGAGGAGGGAAGATGTTAAAAAATGACAGGATAAGAAACGGTGTTAAACTGTTTTTAGATTCCATATTACTTAGTTCAGCTTTTATATTTGCTTTTATGATAAAGTTTGAAGGAAAATGGGAAAAATATTTTAGAATGAGGTATATAGCTCATTTTTTAGTGATCTATATTATTTTAAATTTGATTTTAAAGATAAATAAAAAAAGCTGGAGGTACACCAACTCCCTGGATATATTTAATATTATTATGGTTGTAACTTTTTCTAATATGATCTATGTACTGGCTATAGTATTTTTAGAGATAGCGAAGTTTCCTATAAGTTTATTTTCTCTCATGGTTATATTTGAGATGATATTTTTGCTTATGGGAAGGTTTGCGTTTAGAGTTCACAGGACATTAGAAAGTGTACAATTAGGAAAAAAAAATAAAACCGGCAGAAAAAAAGCATTGATAGTAGGAGCAGGAGAAGCAGGAGAAGGGCTACTCCGAGAGAATCTTAAAAACCCTCATCTAAAACTGGAAATAATAGGAGTAGTAGATGATGATCCCAGAAAGAAAAATATGGTTCTCTATGGGAAAAAAGTTTTAGGAAACAGATTTGATATTCCAGGGCTGGTAGATGCATTTAATATCGACGAAATTATAATAGCTATCCCTTCTATGAGGAGTAAGCAGATTAAAGAAGTATATAAATTGATAGATACTGATAAGGTGATGATTAAAATACTGCCTAGTTATGATGAGATATTAGAAGGAGGTTCCTTTTTAAACCAGGTAAGGGATGTAAAGGTAGAAGATCTATTGGGTCGTGAGATAATAGAGGTAAACAGCCGAAATATAGCCCGTGGAATAGAGGGAAAGGTAATCTTTATAACTGGAGGAGCAGGATCTATTGGTTCGGAATTATCGAGACAGATAGCTAAATATAATCCTAAAAAATTAATAAATATAGATTTAAATGAAAATTCAATTTATTTTTTAGAATTGGAATTAAAGAGAAAATATAAAAATCTTGAAATTATAAGTGAGATTGGTAATGTAAGGGAATATGAGAAGATGGAATATTTGTTTAAGAAATATAATCCTGATATTGTATTCCATGCAGCAGCTCATAAACATGTTCCTCTCATGGAACATAACCCAGAGGAAGCAGTAAAAAATAATGTGTTTGGAACTAAAAATATAATCGATCTGGCAGATATTCATCAGGCAGAAAAGTTTATCTTGGTCTCTACAGATAAGGCAGTAAATCCAACTAATATTATGGGGGCTACAAAGAGAGCTGCAGAGTTATTAGTAGAGGAAAAAAATAAGATCAGTAAGACAAAATTTATGGCAACCAGATTTGGAAATGTATTAGGAAGTAATGGAAGTGTGATTCCGCTATTTAAGAAGTTAATTGAAGAAAAGAAAAATATAACTGTAACTCACCCAGAGATTACCAGGTACTTTATGACTATACCAGAAGCAGCCAGTCTGGTGATAGAAGCTGGAACAATGAGTAAAGGCGGAGAAGTATTTATCTTGGATATGGGGGAACCAGTAAAGATAATGGATCTGGCTAAAAACCTTATAAAATTATCGGGACTGACATTAGGGGAAGATATAAATATAGAGATAACAGGACTCAGACCTGGGGAAAAATTATATGAGGAACTACTCTACGATGTCAATAGTGCAGAAAAGACAGAAAATAAAAAGATATTTATAGGAAAGCTTCACGATGAAGATGAAGTAGGGAATTTAAAATACTTAGAGGAACTGAAAGATATTTTAAAAGTTCATGAATATGAGAGATTAAAAGAGGTTATGAAAAAGGTCGTTATTACTTTTAAGGAGCCGGAAGAAGTCAATAGAGAGGTGAAGAACTCTGTTCTGACTTCTACAGAGGAAGAAGTGAAGGTTAGAGTTGGGGAAGAGAGATTAGTGACTAGTTAAAAGTGAATTAAAAGACTTGGACACAGAGATACACTGAGGGAAAAAGATAGAGATCAGAGAGAGGATTAAAAATTGATTAGAAGCGAGAAAAAAATTAACTCAGAGAGCACTGAGCCTCTGTGCTAAGAAAAAAGTTCTAAGGGTTTCGCCCTTAACTGAGATCATTTCTTGCCTTGATGCAAGAAAAAGATCCAAAGAAAATCAAGAAGGTTTATAATTGTCTTTGCATTGTAATACACAATCGTCATTGTAGAAACAGAGGGCTGAAGCTCAACGACTATAAACTTCGTTTAAAACCAAGAAGAAAAGAATTAAATCTGTGAAGATTGGTTTTAAATCTATGGAAATCTGTGTCAAAAAAGTTTGTTAATTTAAGATAAATTTGAAATAGGAGAAAGTTATGACAAGAATATTTGATTTTGTGGCTAGTCTGGCAGCTATATTAATATTTTGGCCTGTGATGTTGATTGTAGCTGTTGCTATAAAATTAGAATCTAAGGGTCCGGTATTATTCAAGCAAAAAAGGTTAACTAAAGGTATAAGGGAATTTAATATATATAAGTTTAGGAGTATGAGAACTGACTTTGATAAAAATGGTGTAGGAGTGCAGGTAAAGGGTGGTTCTAATGCTATTACTAAAGTTGGGAAGTTTATCAGAAAGACTAAATTAGATGAACTGCCTCAGTTATTCAATGTATTGAATGGAGATATGGCAATCATTGGTCCCAGGGCAGAACTACCCAGGAGATTAAGCCGCTATACAGAGTGGGAAAAGGAAATATTTTGTGTGAGGAGCGGGATATCATCTACAGCAAGTATAGTGTTTTCAGATGAGGAATATCTGATGGATCAGGTAGAAGATCCTGAGAAGTTTTATATGGAGCAGATTAGACCCTATAAGATAAAGTTAAATCATTACTATATAGAGAATAAAAGTTTTTTCTATGATATGTGGCTGATAATAGCTACAGTATTGAAGATATTGAAAAAGATAGAAAACAATCAGGTAGTGAAGGATGAGAAATTGTTAGGAGAGCACCGTGAGCTAGTAGAAGCTACGAGTAAATACTGATTATAAAAGTAAAGAACACAAAGAAAAAAAGCTATCTTTTGTCGCAGATTACGCAGATTATGTTGGAGTGATAAATATGAATGAATTTTTATATAAAGAGTTATCATATAAAATTATTGGGTTAGCTATGGAAGTACATAGGGAATTAGGTACTGGATTTCTTGAAAAAGTATACGAAAATGCTTTAATGATGTTATTAGAAGAAAATAATATAACAGCTATTCAACAAGAACCGATAAAGATTTATTTTAGGAATAAAGTTATTGGTGATTATATAGCAGATATAATTGTAGATGATAGGATAATATTAGAATTAAAATGTACATCTAAAATAATAGGTATTTATAAAGCACAGTTGGCTAATTATCTAAAGGCGACAGGGAAAGAAGTTGGAATTATAATTAATTTTGGAAATAAAAGCGTAGAAATAGAAAGAGTTGTTATGCAGAAATCTGAGGTAATCTGAGAAATCTGCGACTATAGAAAAGTTCTATGTCATCTTTATTCTATTGTAAAACATTTACAGGAGGTGAAAAGTTGGAAAAGAAAAAAGTTATAGTTACGGGAGCCAGTGGGTTTGTAGGGAGAAACTTTATTGAAAAATATAGTGATCGATATGATATTGTCCCTATAAGTCTACGAACTACTAAGGTAGAAGATATAGAGTTTACAAATGTAGATTGTGTACTTCACTTAGCTGCCCTAGTTCATCAGATGAAGGGAGCACCAGAAGAAAAATATTTTGAGATAAATAGAGATTTGACTGAAAAATTGGCTGTAAGGGCTAAAGAAAAAGGTGTAAAACATTTTGTATTTTATTCTACAGTAGGAGTTTGGGGAACGCATGGATATTTTGACCATGACAGAATAATAACTTTAGAAACACCAACTAATCCTAAAACTCCTTACGCTAAAAGTAAAATAGAAGCTGAGAAAATTTTAGAAAATTTAAAAGGCGATATTTTTAAAGTGTCGATTCTAAGGCCTCCAATGATCTATGGTGAAGGGTGTCCTGGTAATCTACCTAAATTAGAAAAACTAGTAAAAATATTTTCAATACTGCCATTCAATTATTCAGAAAATAAAAGAACTATGATAGATATAAATAAACTAACGGAAGAAACTAATGCAATAATAAAAAAGGAAAAAAAAGGAATATTTATTCCAAAAGACCAATTAGATATATCTATAAAAGAAATCATAGAAAAGTTAGCGAAAAAAAATAATAAAAAAATAAAATTAATTAGACTTCCAAAGCTTGTTTTTAATTTAATATACAGGATAAAACCTAAAATCGTTAAAAGTTTATACGGAAGTTTAAGGTTTAAATAGGAGAATACATGAATATAGCATTAGTGATAAATAAAATAAGTCAAGTATATATTTTTAGGAAAGATTTGATAGAAGCATTAAACAAGGAGCATAAAGTATACATTTTTTCTGTAAATGATAATGACGAATATAAGAAAAAACTAGAAGAGATGGGATGCGAAATCAGAGAGTTATTATTAAGTAATCACAGTAAAAACCCTCTAAGTGATATAAAAGGGATGTTTGATCTGATAAAAAAATATAAGAGGTATGATATAAACTATTCATTAAATTTTACAATAAAACCAAACATATATGGAACTTTAGCATGTAAAATAGCAAAAATAAAAGCAATTAATAACATCACGGGGCTAGGATATGCATTTTTAGATACAGGAATAACAAATAGGATAATAAAGATTCTTTATAAAATATCATTCAAATATCCTCAAAAAGTATTTTTTCAAAATTATGATGATATGAATTTATTTTTAGAAAATAAACTTGTAAAAAAAGAAATTTGTGATAGGCTACCAGGGTCTGGAATTAATTTAATGGAATATAAATTTTTAGAGAAAAATAAAATAAATGATAAAATAGTATTTTTATTTATAGGGAGAATTAGTTATGAAAAGGGAGCGGAAATATATATAGAAGCTGCTAAATTAATAAAAAAAGAATATAAAAATATAGAATTTCAAATGATTGGTGGAATACAAAAAGAAAATAAAAGTTCTTTGAGTTTAAAAATGTTAGAAAAATACGAAAAGCAAGGAGTAATTAAATATCTTGGAGTAACAAATACAATAAAGGAAAATATTAGGAATTCAGATTGTATAATTTTACCAACATATTATAGAGAAGGTGTTCCGAGAAGTCTTATAGAATCTGCTGCTATGGCAAAGCCAATCATTACAACCAAGAATGTAGGTTGTAAAGATATAGTAAGCGATGGATATAATGGTTTTTTAGCAGAAGTTAAAAGTGTGGAAAGTTTAGTCGAGAAAATAGAAAAATTTTTAAAGTTGAATAGCGAAGAAAGAAAAAAAATGGGAAAAAATGGTAGAAGTAAAGTTGAAAAAGAATTTGATGTTAATATTATTTTGGGGAAATATCTTAAAGAATTAGGAGATGTATTATGAAAACATATTTAATAACAGGCGGTGCAGGTTTTATAGGTTCAACTTTGATTCAAAAACTTTTATCGGTGGGCAATAAAGTAATAAATATTGATAATTTTAATGATTACTATGATATGACGATTAAAATAAATAATACAATTGAAAGCTGTGGATTGTTAGTTAATAGTTACAAGTTAATAGAGAATAATTCAAAAGAAAAAAAATTGAAAGAATTAAAAAAATTGGTAGATTCTGAGAACTACATTCTTGAGGTTATTGACCTTAGAGATCTTGAAGGTTTGGAAAGAATCTTTTCTGAAAATAAGGTAGATACAGTAATTCATCTTGCGGCAAGAGCAGGGGTTAGACCTTCCATAGAAGATCCAATTTTATATCAAGAAGTAAACGGTAGAGGAACCCATAATATATTAGAATGCTGTAGAAAATATGGCGTAAAAAATATAGTTGCTGCTTCTAGTTCTTCTGTATATGGAAATAACAAAATAGTACCATTTAAAGAAACTGACGTGGTAGACTTTGCTATTTCTCCATATGCGGCAACAAAAAAAGCCAATGAAGTAATGGGGCATGTATATCATTCCCTTTATAAGATAAATATGACATTTTTAAGATTTTTTACAGTATACGGTCCAAGACAGAGACCGGATTTAGCTATAAATAAATTTACAAGATTAATTCTAGCAGGAGAATCAATACCAGTTTATGGAGATGGAAGTACTTCTAGAGATTATACTTATATAAGTGATATTGTAGATGGAATAATTAAATCTATAGATTATGTGGAAAATAATGAAAACGTGTATGAAATATTCAATATTGGAAGTAATAGCCCAGTGTCGCTGACAGAGATGATAGAAACAATTGAAAAAGTCTTAGATAAAAAGGCTATCATTGATAGATTACCTATGCAACCTGGAGATGTAGACAGAACCTATGCAGATGTGAGTAAGTTAAAAGAGATGACAGGGTATAATCCAAGCCTTACTTTTGAAGAGGGAATAGAGAAATTTGTAGAATGGTATAGGAAAAGATAGTTAATAGTTGCCAGAGAATAGTTGATAGTTAAATGAAAAAAGCATTGTGTATGATAAATCTTTTAATTTTACGATTAGAATAGTAAAACTATATGAATATTAAAAAAAAATAAAAAAATAAAAAAATAAAAAAGAATACATTATGTCAAAACAACTCATGAGAAATGGAACTAGCATTGGAGTAAATATAAGCGAAGCTTTAGAAGGTCAAAGCAAAAAAGATTTTATTGCAAAACTTCATGTAGCTTTAAAAGAAGCTAATGAAAGTAAATATTGGATAAAATTATTACAAGCTACCAAATACTTAGAGGCAAAGGAAGAGAAAAGCCTTATTAGGGATTTGGAAAAAATAATAAAGTTATTGACAAGTATAATAAAAACAACAAAAAATAGTTTGAACAATAGTTAAGAAAATATAGTTAAGAGTTGCCAGTGGATAGCAAAAGTGCAGTTAAAAGTTGCTAGTAAATAATTGCAAGTTAAAAAAAGCAATTAACTATTAACTTGCAACTATTAATTATCAACTATCAACTAATACAGTTTGGAGATGAAGAGAAATGAAAATTGTAATTGCAGGAACAGGATATGTAGGGCTATCAAATGCAGTACTTTTAGCACAAAATCATGAGGTAGTAGCACTGGATGTAATATCTGAAAAGGTAGAGATGATAAATAATAAGATATCACCTATAGTAGATGACTATATCTCAGATTATTTAGCTAATAAGGAATTAAATCTAAAGGCGACTTTAGATAAAAAAGAAGCGTATGAAGGAGCAGAATATGTAATTATAGCGACTCCTACAAACTATGATGAAGTACACAACTTCTTCGACACCAGCTTAGTTGAGGTAGTTATTAAAGATGTATTGAAAATAAATCCAAAGGCTATTATGGTAATTAAATCTACAGTACCAGTAGGGTATACTAAAAGTGTTAAAGAAAAATTTGGTGTAGATAACATTATCTTTTCACCTGAATTTTTAAGAGAAGGAAAAGCACTCTATGACAACCTTCATCCTTCTAGAATAATAGTAGGTGAAAGTAGTGAAAGAGCTAGAATCTTTGCTAATCTTTTAGCAGAGGGAGCGATTAAAGAAGATATATCTATTTTATTTACAGAATCTACAGAAGCAGAGGGGGTGAAGTTATTTTCTAATACCTACCTTGCTTTAAGAGTAGCATATTTTAATGAATTAGATAGTTATGCAGAAGTACATGGACTGAATACAAAGCAGATCATAGAGGGAGTAGGACTTGATCCAAGAATTGGAGATCATTATAACAACCCTTCATTTGGATACGGAGGATACTGCTTACCAAAAGATACTAAGCAGCTTAGAGCCAACTATGAGAATGTACCAAACAATATAATCCAAGCAATAGTAGATGCCAATACAACAAGAAAGGATCATATTGCCAGGAAGATATTAAAGAGAAATCCAAAAGTAGTAGGAATCTATAGACTTACTATGAAGATGGATTCAGATAACTTTCGTGCTTCAGCAGTGCAGGGAATTATGAAGAGACTCAAAGCCAAGGGAGTAGAAGTAGTGATCTATGAACCTGTGTTGAAGGAAAAATCATTTTTTAATTCTAAAGTAATAAAGGATTTAGATGAATTCAAGAAAATTTCTGATGTAATAGTTACTAATCGTCTTTGTGATAAATTAATAGATGTTGAAGAAAAAGTTTATACTCGTGATTTATATAAAAGGGATTAGTTGTAATTCAAGAAAAGTGAATAAAAAAAGTAGGAGTTAAAATGTTATGCATAGTATTTTAATACTAGTAATAGTGTATTTTTTATTGTTAAATAGAAAAAAACAGTTGATTTCGGGAACTAATTTTTTTAATATATTATCCATTTTGTATTTTGGTTATGGTTTATTTTTAATGAGAGAAGGCTTAGATTTTTATCAATATAAAAAGTTGAGTATACTTTCTATAATTGCGGTTGTAGCTTTTAATTATTCGAGAATCAATGTATTTCGTAAAGTTCAATATAAAAAAATCAAAGAAAATAAACTAATGCTATTTACAGGGTGTTTAGTAATATGTTTTTCTTTATTATTATTTTTTATTTTAGTTTCAAAAATAGGTATTAATAATTATTTTTTTAAATCTAGAGCTGTAAGGATTTTTTATCTAAAAAAAATGTCTTATTTAAATTCTTTTAAGCCGTTCTTTATGATAGGGTTAATTTTATTGTATCAAAACTACTTTTCAAGAAAAAATAAAAGATTAAAAAAGTTTTTAATATTTTTAAATTCTTTATACTTAATATTAGCTTTATTAGAAAATTCAAGGTTAGATATAATGAATATTTTCATAGTAAATATTTATTTTTTTGAGAAAGAAAAAATTATAAAGAAAAAAACAATTATTATTTTAGGTATTATGTTAATTTTCATATTACTATATTATAAAAGTTTTATGTATTCGTTAAAGGGATATGATATTAAAATCCAAAGAAATTTTGGTGAATTAACTACTTGGATAAAAAATTATAAAAAAATAGATCATTCCTCTATAGAGTTTGAATTTAAAGGAGAAGCTTTTAAATCTATGATGAAATCATTTATCATACCGTTAAGTGGGAAAAATGATTTTTCTATGACAAAATGGTTTATGAATAAATACTACCCTCAAATTTTTAAAGAAGGGGGAGGAAGAGGCTTTTCTGGTGTTTTAGACGCTTATATGAATGCTAAATATATAGGTGTATTTATATATTTTTATATTTTAGGGTTATTTTCATATTGTTTTGAAAAAAGAAGAGAATCTTGTTATTTTGAAATTATTTATATATTTGTTATTCTAAACATGATGAGAATTTTTAGGTCAGAATTCCAGATTTTCACTAAAAGTATGTGGTGGTATACAATATTACCAGTATTAATAATATTTATATTTAATAAATTTATAAAAAAAATAATATAAAGGAGGTTGTATAATATTAACTTTAATTAGTTTATTATAAAAAAAGATGAGTTTAAAATTTAAAAAAGTAGCAAAGCAATTAGCAGTTATAAGTTTTTTATTTTCATATTTTGGGAGGGGAAACTGTGTTAGAATTATGAATATGATTAAATATAAGGAGGGGCTTCTATATATTGGTTTACGTTATTGCCTTATTAAAAATATAATTGAAAGTTGTGGTGAAAATATTATGATTGGACCAAATGTAACATTTAAAAATATAGAAGGTTTATCTCTAGAAAATAATATTAGTATTCACAATAATTGTTATATTGATTCAGAAGGGGGAATTTTAATTAGAGATAATGTTTCGATTGCACATAATACAAGTATTCTATCATCAAATCATTTTTATATGAAAAATGATATTCCTATTAAATATCAAGGAATGGAATTAAAAAAAACAATAATAAATAGTAATGTCTGGATAGGTTGTGGAGTAAGAGTTTTAGCAGGTTCAATAATAAGCTCTGGCTGTGTAATAGGAGCAAATTCAGTAGTAACTTCAAAAAAAATAGAAAGAGATACTGTATATGTAGGAATTCCTATAAAAATGGTAAAAAAAAGATGATAAAAAAAATATTTAAAACATCATTATTAAACTTATTAATGTCTATTTTGGGTTTATTACTAATGTTTATTATGATAGCTTTTATCACAAATATGGTAGGGGCATCAGAATATGGAAAATATAAACAAATTCTAGCTTTTATACGATTATTTGTCTTTTTAAATCTCTTAGGTTTAGATGTTGGCCTTTTAAAATTTACTAGAGAAGCTATTATAGAAAAAAATGAGACAGATATTTATAACATTGAAATGGGGACAAAATTAATTGTAATAATATTTAATATATTTTTATTAATTTTATTATACGTTTTTAAAGATTTTATTATCATAAAGGTTTTTAATTCTAAAATATCTGTAAAAGATTATTTGATTTCATTTCCTATAATATTTTTTAATGCATATTATTTACTATATAGTTCATTATTAAGAAGTTATAGTAAAATTAGAGAAGATGTTTTTATCAGAAGTATTTTATTAAGAGTTTTTAAAATTATAATATTTTTTATTTTTATAAAATTTAATTTCAAAAGTGATGGGTTGATATATGGTACTTTTATTTCTTTTATATTATTGATTATAGTTTCTAAGTATACGCTTAATTTAAAAATCAAAAGAAAATCAATTGGTAAATTTAATTATAAAGTTTTAAAAAAGATGCTACATTATTCTTCACCTTTAATGTTTAATAGTTTTATTATCTTGATAGCGAGTAGATTAGATATTTTAATGATAGGTTATTTTTTAAATACTGAAAAAGTTGCAATATATGAGATTAGTTTTGTTATATCTAATTTGGTACTATTTCCTTTTATGGCATTTTCAAACGTTATTGAATTAAAAATAGTTGATTATTTTAAGAAAAATAAAATCAATGAATTAAAACAATTATACTTTGATATTGTGAGGGGAGTAACTTATCTTTCATTGATGATTTTTTTCATTTTACTGTATTTAGGAAAAGATATATTATTAATATTTGGACCAAGCTTTATAAGTGGTTATACAACATTAATTATATTAGCTATTGGTCAATTAATAAATACATCTTTAGGATTTGTATATGAAATAAATAGAATGACAGGGTATCCAAAATATAATTTATACAGTAGTATAATTGTATTATTAATAAATACAATATTTAATTTTATATTTATTCCTAAATTTGGAGTGATTGGTGCGGCATTAACAACATCAACCTCTCTTATTCTTGGAAATATTTATAACTATTATTTTGTCAAAAAAATACATAATATAACTCCATTTAATAAGAAAACTCTTAAACTCTTAGTTTTTATTTTATTAAATCTTAGTATGTTATATGTATATACTAAGAATTTTGAAGTAAATAATGCTATTTTATTTATACTATTAAAATGTAGTTTATTTGGAATATATTTTATAATGTTGATATTTATTTTAGAGAAAGATTTAAGAAAAATTATAATTAGGAGGAAGTAATGAAAATTTTATTTTTAGAAGAAAGAGAATATTATAAAAACTTAGGATTAAAAATTTCAGATGAAATTACTGTAGAATATAACGGTATTAAATATTATAAAAAAAATGATGCTTTAAAAAGATATGATTATATAATATCATTTATGTATTTGAATCCAATGTGTAATTATATTATTACTAAAGCAAATGAACTTGGAATTGAAACTATTTTAGTGAGTGATGGGATTGTTGATTGGACATATTTATTTAATTGGAAATTTGCAAAAAAGAAAAAGTTAGTAACATTTCATCCTATTATCCATGATTATTTTTTTGTTTTAGGGAAATTTGAATTAGGATATTTTCAATTTAAGGGTGATAAAGCATTTCAGTATTTACCAAAACGAATAATAAAAGAAGAAAAAATTAAACTTCCAAAAGAAATTATTTTTTTAATAACAACAGCTAATACCTCTTATTTTGATTTGGATGAAAAAAAAGTATTAATTAATTTAATGAATCAAACCATTGATGTTCTTGAAGAATTAAATATAAAATTTAAGTTTAGAATTTTTGATAAAGAGTTAATAAAACATCTTAAAAATTATGAAAGTTATGAAAATGTAATAGAATGTAATTTTTTAGAATCAATTTCAGATATAACTCATGTGATAACAACACCTAGTAGTATAAGTTTAGAATCGATGTTTAATGAACGAAAAGTTTGTCACTTTTTTTATAGAGATGACCCTGTTTTTTTAAGGAGTGCTTGGAATCTGATCCCTGGACTAGATATAAAAAAAAGTTTAAAAGATTTTTATTATGGAAATAAAGAAAAAAATATATATCAAAAATACATATTAAGTACATATTTAGAGAGTAATGAAATTATAGAAAAATTACCTAAAACTACTTTGAATAGCCAAATGAAAAATAAAAGTATTGAAAGTATACTGGACTCACCTCTTAATTTTAATTTCGAAAATTTTATAAGAAAAATTTATTTGAAATTAAAGTTGAGAAAAATCAAAAACCAAATAGTAAAAAAAATAATAATAAAAAGTAAAAATAAGGATTAAATATTTATAAATAAATTTGAAACTATTCTTAAAAATTTGATTTGTATAACTTCAAAAAGGATTATAAGTAATACTTAATATAAGTGATAAAAAAATACTAGTATAATACAGGAGAAGAATTAATGAAAAAAGTAGAAATAGCTAATAAATTTACAATTTGTGGAAACCAAAGATTTACTCTGATAGCAGGACCTTGTGCTATAGAATCTGAAGAGATGAGTATTAGAGTAGCTAAAAGAATAAAAGAGATCTGTGACAGATTAGAGATAAATTATATATTTAAATCTTCATATGATAAAGCTAATAGATCTTCTATTCATTCAAATAGAGGAATTGGAATGGATGAAGGCTTAAGAATCCTCAAGAAGGTAAAGGAAGTAGTTGGCGTTCCTGTTGTTACAGATATCCATGAACCTTGGCAGGCAGAAAAAGTAGCTCCTTATGTAGATATGTTACAAATTCCTGCATTTTTATGCAGACAAACAGATCTATTAGTTGCAGCAGCAAAAACAGGTTTACCTGTAAATGTAAAAAAAGGACAATTTTTAGCTCCATGGGATATGAAGAATGTAGTGAATAAGATGCAGGAAGCTGGAAGTGAAAACTTTATGCTATGTGAAAGGGGAACTACCTTTGGGTATAATAATTTTGTTGTAGATATGAGATCATTTTTAGAAATGAGAACTTTTGGTTATCCAATTGTTTTTGATGCAACTCATTCAGTACAAATACCAGGTGGGCAAGGAACTTGTACTGGTGGAAATAGAGAATATGTCGGGCCATTAATGAGAGCGGCTCTTGCAGTGGGTGTAGATGCAATATTTGCAGAAGTACACGAAGATCCAGATAATGCTCCTTGTGACGGACCAAATATGTTAAAGTTAGATGATCTTGAAAATATATTAAAAACAGCTGTACAGATAGATAGTATCGTAAAAGGATTATAAATTTAAGCCACAGCTTTTGCTGTGGCTTTTTTAGGAGGAGTAAAATGATAAAAGTTGGAATAATACCTGCAAGGTACGCCTCTACGAGATTACCGGGGAAACCACTAGCAGATATAAATGGCAAACCTATGATTCAGTGGGTATATGAAAATACATCTAAATCAAATTTAGACCGTGTAATTGTAGCTACTGATGATGAAAGAGTTTTTGATAAAGTAAAAGAATTTGGCGGTGATGTTATGATGACGTCAAAGGATCATTTGAATGGGAGCTCTAGATTAGCAGAAGTAGCAGGGAAGATAGAGGCAGATATAATAGTGAATATTCAGGGAGATGAACCGCTTATATCAGGGAAAGTTATTGATAGAGTTTTAGAAGCTTTTGAAGATAAAAATTGTAAAATGAGTACTTTGAAAACAAAAATAAATAATAGAGAAGAGATTGAAAATCCTAACTGTGTTAAGGTAATAACTGATCTAAATAATGATGCTATTTATTTTTCCAGATTACCCCTTCCATATGAAAGGGAAGAAACAGATATAGATTTTTATAAACATATTGGAATTTATGGATACAGAAAGGAATTTTTATTAAACTATGTTACGATGAAACCTACAAAATTAGAGTTATCTGAATCACTGGAACAACTAAGGGTTATAGAAAATGGTTATAAGATAAAAGTTCTTGAAACTAATGAAAACCTTGTAGGGGTAGACACTATAGAAGATTTAGAAAAAGTAAGGGAGATATTAAAATAATGAAAGATATTAAACTAGTAGTCTTAGATGTCGATGGCACTTTGACAGATGGAAAGTTATATATAGATAATAATGGAGTTGAAACAAAGGCTTTTCATGTAAAGGATGGAATGGCTATAGCTCAAGGAATAAAAAATGGCCTGGATATCTTAATTCTTACAGGAAGAGAATCTAAAATTGTAGAAGTTAGGGCAAAAGAGCTTGGAATAACAGAAATATATCAAGGGATAAAAGATAAAAAAACCAAGATAGAGGAAGTTTTAAAAGATAAAAATTTAAATTATAATAATGTTGCCTATATAGGAGATGATATAAATGATTTAGAGGTAATGAAATTAGTAGGATATTCAGGATGCCCAAGGGATGCCGTGAAACAAATTAGGGGTATATCTGATTTGATCTCAGAGTATAATGGTGGAGAAGGAGCCGTAAGGGAGATCATTGAAATAATTTTAGAAAAACAAGGAATATGGGAAAAAGTATTAAAAAAATATACAGGAGGAGCGCAATAATGAATATACTAGAATGTGGAAAAGAAGTATTTGATATACAAATAGAAGAACTAAAAAAGGTAAAAGAAAAATTAGGAAATGAATTGGAAGAAGCGGCTAAATTAATATTTAATTCTAAAGGAAAGGTCGTTATAACTGGAATCGGAAAATCTGGAATAATTGGGAAAAAAATAGCTGCAACTATGGCATCCACTGGTACACTGACTGTATTTATGAATTCGGCAGAAGGGCTACATGGAGATCTTGGAATGGTTCATTCTGAAGATGTTATTTTAGCTATATCAAATAGCGGGAATAGTGATGAAGTAGTAAATATAATTCCTTCTATAAATAAAATAGGAGCTAAAATAATAGCTATGACAGGAAATAAAGAATCTAAACTGGGAAGAGCAGCAGATATAGTATTGAATATAGGTGTAGATAGAGAAGCATGTCCTATGAATATAGCTCCGACTTGTTCTACAACAGCTACTTTAGTTATGGGGGATACTCTTGCTACAGTACTTATTAAGATGAGAAATTTTCAGCCAGAAAATTTTGCAGTATATCATCCAGGAGGAAGTTTAGGAAGAAGATTGCTGACAAAGGTTAAAGATGTAATGCATTCTAATGCTAATCTAGCAATTATAACTTCAGAAGCTTCTATTGAAGAGGTGATCGTTAAAATGGGAGAGAAAAAATTAGGGATAGTTTGTATAGTAGAAGATAGTGAGTTAAGAGGGATTATAACAGAGGGAGATATTAGAAGAGCATTATCTAATAAAGAAGAATTTTTTAATTATAAGGCAAAAGATATTATGATAGAAAAATTTACTTCTATAACTGAGGATAAGATGGCAATAGATGCCTTAGAATTGATGGAAGAAAGGGAAAATCAAATTTCTGTTTTACCTGTAATAGAAAGAGAAAAATTATTAGGGGTAGTAAGACTTCATGATGTATTGAGTGTGAGATAGAGCTTAAAGGAAGAGAGTTTCTTTAATTCCAAAGTAATCAGGGATTTAGATAAGTTCAAGAAAGTTTCTGATGTGATAGTGACAAATCGTCTTTGTGACAAACTTAGTGATGTGGAAGAAAAAATCTATACGAGAGATCTGTTTGCAAGAGACTAATTAGTTGAAAGTTGCAAATTGAAAGTTGAAAGTTAAAACCTGAAAAGACAAAGAATAGTTGAAAATGCAAATTGAAAATGGAAAGTTAAAAGCGGAATGACAGATGAAAGTTGCAAATTATAAAAACGGATGAAAATTGAAAGTTAGAACCTGAAAAGACAGTTGAAAGTGGAAAGATGAAAAGTGATAGTGAAGGTTTTTGAAGTTAATTTTCAACTGGCAACTATCAATTTTCAACTTATATAAAGGGGTGGTTATTTATGCGACGAAATAGTATTGTATATGATAAATCCTTTAAATTTGCAATAAGAATAGTTAAGCTTTATAAACATCTCAAGGAAACAAAAAAAGAATATATTATGTCTAAACAGCTTATGAGGTGCGGAACCAGTATTGGAGCAAATGTAAGCGAAGGTATTGAAGCACAAAGCAAGAAGGATTTTATATCTAAATTAAGTATTGCACTTAAAGAAGCAAATGAAAGTAGATATTGGATTAATCTTATGAAAGCTACAGATTACTTGGATGAAAAAGAAGAAAAAAGTTTAATAATAGATTTAGAAGAAATTATAAAGTTGCTTGTAAGTATAATAAAAACAAGTAAGGAAAATAGTTGAGAATTAAGAGTGCAGGAAACTGTGCTTTTTTTCTGAAAAAAATTAAGAGAAGAGAGTTAAAAGTTGAAAATTGTAAATTGAAAGTGGAAAGTTAAAACAAAAAGTACCAGAAGGTTATTTAGCTTCCTCGTTAGGTTTTCCCTAAACGGGAAAGCCGAGGCAATAACCATTTTGTCTTTACATTATAATACACAATCGTCATTGTAGAAACAGAGGGCTGAAGTTGGACGACTATAAACTTCACTCAAAACCAAGAAAAAAACGTCTTTGTTGTAGCAGGAGAATATTAAAAATCTGTATTAATCTGTGTAATCTGTGTCTCTGCGTTGAGGTTTTTTAATTCGTTACAGGTTTTCAAAGATTTTAAATTAGTTTTATTTTTATAGAGGTATTTACCTCTTTTTTTTATGGTATAATAAAATAAAAAATAAGGAGAATATATATGTTTTACATAGATGAGGTTGAAAAAATTGCTGGAAGTCAAAAAAATTTTGATAATGGAATGAAATACTTTTCATCTGGAAAAATAAAATTAACAGAAAAAATAATTAAGAAAGGAGATAAAACTATCATTAGTGGTAGGGCTTTTGGAAGTAAAGTTTATAATTTTATCATTACTCTATCGCCAGAAGGGAATATTGAAAAACATACTTGTACTTGTCCTGCAAGTAAGCAATATTCTTTTAGAGCATGTAAACACGTGATAGGTGGAGCATTGGAATTTTTTAGCTTGGCAAACAATATATTATCTGAAGATTTTGAAGATGATGATACAAATCCAGATATAGAAGAGATCTTTGGCATCTTAGAAGATAAGGGGAAAGATAGAAAATTATTAAAGGTAGAATATCATCTAAAGAGTAGCATAAGTATGGATGAGTCTTATAAACTTCAGATAAAGGTTGGAGATGAAAAACTATTTGTTATAAAAACTTTTTTTGATTTTTATCGTTTTGTAGAAGGAGTTCAAAATAAATATAAGTTAAGTAAAGATATAACTCTTGATTTAAAGGATTATGTTTTTGATAAAAAAGATATAACTAACTTTGAACATATAGATCTTCTTCTTAATTTACTAAGAAGCTTATCTTATTATGGGAATGAAGAAAATTTAAAATTAAATGATCAGATGACTACTCAATTTTTTAAAAAATTTAGGGGAGAGATCTATATAAATGGTGTTCTATATGAAACCGGATCTATTGAAGATAGTGTTCTTTTGATAGAAGAGAAGGACAGCTATACTTATGCTAAGTGTGATACTCTAATAGAAGATGGAAGTATTCTCATATCTAACAATAAAATTATACAATTAAATAATAAAGAGAGTAGTGCCTTACTTTTAGCAGCAATGATAGAAAATGAGAGTAAAGAGAAAAGAAAAGAATATAAAGAAAGACTAGAAAAGATCGTAAAAAAGTTAAAACTACCTATAGCAAAGAGATCAGAGGAAAAATTGAAACCTCAAATCATACTATCAGGTAAAAGAGATAAGATGGAATTGAGATTAGATATGAATAACATAAAGGAAGAAAACGGGATAAAATATGTATTAGACTATGATGATAGCTCATATAAAAAATTAAGTAAATTTGCAATAGAAAAGAGTATGAAAAACCTTATAAAAGATGGACATCACACAATCAATGGTGTTTCAAAGGTTTCTAATTTTATATATGAAAATGAAGAAAAATTAAAAGAGATAGTAGATCTAAAGGTAATCTCAAAAGATCTACCAATAATAGAAAAAATAGAAGGAAAATTGCTTTTAGATATATATAAGAAAGCGGATAAATTAGAACTATCTATTGGTATAGACACCTTAGATGAAAAGGAACAAGAGATCCTCTTTGAAAGAGTCGTAGTAGGAATAGATCAAGTCTTTCTAGGAGACAAGATATATAAGATCGATGAAACTCAAGCAAAAATTATCTCAGAACTCCGAAGATTAGGGATAGATAGGGCAAAGAATGATGTTTCAGAATTTGATCTGCTAAAACTAACCCTTACCAATCCTCAGGTGAAAACACCTATAAAGGAAAAGCTAGAAAACTTAGTGAATAGTAATGAAAAAACTCCTCCAAAACTAGAAGCTACCCTTAGAGACTATCAGAGAAAAGGTTATAGTTGGCTAAAAAATAGATATGACTCTAAGTTAGGAGGGATCTTAGCAGATGATATGGGACTAGGAAAAACAATACAAATAATAGCTTTACTTACATCTATCTATATAGAGGAAAAAAAAGAAAAACCAAGTCTATTGATCGTACCAAAATCACTACTTCATAACTGGAAAAAAGAGATAGAAAAATTTTCTCCTAATTTAGAATTAAAAATATTAGAGGGAACAAAAAAAGAAAGGGAAAAAATATTAGAGAGTGATATATCTTCAAAGATAATAATAACAACATATGGGACTTATAGAAACGATCTAGAAGTTTTTAAAAATATGGATTTTGAAATGGTAGTATTAGATGAGGGACAAAAGATAAAAAATCCTAAGGCAAAGATAACAAAAGCCGTGAAAGAAGTAAGATCTAATATAAGGTTTATCCTATCTGGAACTCCTATTGAAAATAATCTGCTTGATCTATGGTCACTACTAGATTTTACATCTCCTAATTATCTAGGAACTCAAAAGAGTTTTACACAAAACTATATGAAGAAAAGTTACCCTACAGACGATATAGATAGGATGATTTCATTAAAAAAGATAGTTTCACCATTTATGCTTAGAAGGATAAAAAAAGAAGTGCTAAAAGAACTACCAGATAAGATTGAAACTAACTTGATAATAGACCTAGAGAAAAAACAAAAAAAATATTACCTCTCATTTTTTGAAAAAATAAAGGGAGAAGCAAAAACTATAATGGGAAAAGATGGATTTAATAGTAGTAGAGTTAAGATATTGTCTTTACTAACAAGACTTAGACAAATATGCTGTAGTCCTGAATTATTTATAGAAGATTATAAGGGTGGGAGTGCAAAGATTGATACTCTCTTAGAACTACTTTTAGAATTAAAGGAGTCAGGTCATAAAGTTTTAGTTTTTTCACAATTTACAAAGGTTTTTGATGTGATAGAAAAGAGGCTTGTTGAAAATAACCTGAGTTATCTAGTACTAGATGGAAAAACACCCTCTAAGGAAAGAATAGAGATGTGTGATGAGTTTAATAGTGGGGGAAAAGATATATTTCTGATATCTCTAAAAGCTGGTGGGACAGGTCTGAACTTAACAAGTGCAGATGTTGTAATACATTTTGATCCTTGGTGGAATCCTGCAATAGAAAACCAAGCGACAGATAGAGCACATCGTATAGGACAAAAAAGTGTAGTTCAAGTAATCAAGATAATAGCTGAAAATACCATTGAGGAAAAGGTAATAGAGATACAAGAGAGGAAGAAAAAAATGATAGAAACTATGGTTGATAGTAAAGGTAGCTATGGTGGAATAACAAAAGAAGATCTAAAAGAATTACTAGAGCTATAGAGAAAAATGTAGAATTGACAATATATAATGTACAGTGGAAATAAAAATTTTGGATTTATGGGTTAAGTCAGAAGTAGTCAGTTTTAAGTCAGGCTCAAAAGAAAAGCTTCTCTTCGTGATCTTCGTATAAGGGTTTTGGTTTTAAAATTATAGCTATTATCAGACCTGATCCGTGTACCTATGAACTATATTTTTAAAGAGGTATCTACCTCTTTTTTTTATATGGTATAATAGAAGAAAATATAGTTGAAAGTTGCCAGTTGAAAATTAATAGTTAGAGGAAAAAATATAATAAAGAACTTTGCGATACCCGAAGTGGGCATCACCAAAAAACTATTAGTTTACTCTGTAAACATAGAATTTTGCGAGGAGGTAGAAATGATTAATTTAAATAAACTTGAAGAAGCTAAAAATAGATTAGTAAAAGAATTTAGTCCTAAAAAAATATATATATTTGGATCTTATGCTTGGGGAGAACCAACTGAAGATAGTGACCTAGATATTATGGTCCTTACAAAAGATTGTAAAAATAAAATTATAGATATGAGACGTGGGATAAAAGCGTTGAGAGGGATTGGGTTTCCTAAAGATATAATCGTAGAAAGTGAAATGGAATTTAAAATAAATTCAAAGATAGAAAATCGGATTGAAAGTGATATTTTAGAAAGGGGGTATTTAATTTATGAAAATACCAATTAAAGATAGTGAAATAATGTTGTTTAAGGCTGAGAGAGATTATAAATCAGGTATTATTTTATTGGATTCTGAATTAGAAGACCAAGCTATCTATCATTTTCAGCAAGCTGGAGAAAAGGCTTTGAAATCAATTTTATTTTTTTATAAAGCTAAAGTTCCTAAAAATCATGATTTATCAAATGTTTTAGATAAAATAATTGAATTAGATAAAGAGTTTGAAAAATTATATGAATCAGCAGAAAATTTGACTCCATATTCTACAGCTTACAGATATATGGATACAGGTTTTGGTTTGGTACCATCTCATGATTTAGTTGAGGAAGCAAAAAATGATAGTTTGAAAATTTTAGAATTTGTAAAAAATAAATTAAATAAAAATAAATAACAATAGAACACGGATGTTACCACACTACCCGCAAAGGGCGAAAATGGAAATGATATAGATCTACTAGTTAACGATGATAAAAAAAGAAGAGGTTTTCTTAGTGAGTTTCGTGATGAGGTTTGGGTTTTAAGAGTTATTAACAGACCTGAACCGTGTACCTATGAACTATATTTTTAAGAGAGGTATTTACCTCTTTTTTTTTATGGTATAATATAGCAATAGGATTATAGAAATAATAAAATTATAAAAATATTTATTTAAAAAAGGAGAATTAAATTATGAAAACATATTTAATAACAGGTGCTGCAGGGTTCATAGGCGCCAACTTTTTAAAGTATAAATTAAAGCAAAATAATAGTAATAAAGAAGAAATAAAATTAATAGTTTTAGATAAACTTACTTATGCAGGAAATCTTGGAACTATAAGTGAAGAGATAAAAGATGAGAGGGTAACTTTTGTAAAGGGAGATATCTGTAATAAGGAATTAGTAGAAAATATCTTTATGAACCATGAAATCGACTTTGTAGTAAACTTTGCAGCAGAGTCTCATGTAGACAGATCTATTGAAGATCCGGGAATATTTTTAAAGACTAATATTCTGGGAACTCAGACTCTTATGGATATAGCAAAACAACATTGGACTATTGATAAAGATGAATTTGGATACCCGGTCTATAAGGAAGGGAAAAAATTCTTACAGGTAAGTACCGATGAAGTTTACGGAAGTTTAGAAAGAGAATTTCCAGAAGGGAAACTTCTAATTAACAATGATGAATTATCAATTAGCAATGGGTTAAAGAAAGATGAATTAAAGACAGTATTGAATGGAAGAGAAGCTATGCCTAAAATTTTTGGGAGTAAGTTTTTTACTGAGAGTACTCCTCTAGATCCTAGGTCGCCCTATGCTACTTCTAAAACCGGTGCAGATATGCTGGTAAGAGCTTATGATGAAACTTATCATTTTCCGGTAAATGTAACCAGGTGTTCTAATAACTATGGACCTTATCATTTTCCTGAAAAATTAATTCCCCTTATAATTAAAAATATATTGGAAGGGAAAAAGTTGCCGGTATATGGAGACGGGAAACAGGTCAGAGACTGGCTCTACGTAGAGGATCATTGTAAGGGTATAGATATGGTAATAGATGGTGGGAAACTTGGTGAGGCATATAATATCGGCGGATTCAATGAGGAAACCAATATTAATATTGTCAAGATGACCATTGATACTATTTATAAACTAATAGTTGAAAATGGAAAGTTGAAAGATGAATATAAAAATATAGTAAAAACTGATATTAGTAATATTAACTATGATCTGATAACCTATGTGCAGGACAGGTTAGGGCATGATACAAGATATGCCATCGACCCTACTAAAACTGTAAAGGAATTAGGTTTTTACCCGGAGACTCCATTTGTAGTAGGGATAGAAAAAACTATCAAGTGGTATCTGGATAACCAAGAGTGGGTAGATGATGTAGTCAGTGGTGACTATGCCAAGTATTATGAGGAAATGTATAATAAATAGAAAAAATCTATACGAGAGATTTGTTTGCAAGATACTAAAAAGATAATGAACAATTGACAATGTACGATGTATAACGAAAGTCAAAAGAAGAAAAAAATTAAATAGCAGTATATAATTTAAGTACAGAGATAGCTAATTTATTTTCTGTACTTTTTATAATTTACAAAGGGGAAATATGAAAACAAGTAATATAATTGAAGAAAAAGTTTTAAACATAATTTTTTGACCCTGACTAAAATCTGACTTTAAGCTGAGTGGAGGTGAAATAATGGAGAAATATTTACATGAAGATTTAACTAAAAAAATTATAGAATGCTGCTACAGTGTCTTTGATGAACTTGGAAGTGGTTTTTTAGAGCCTGACTAAAATCTGATTTTAAACTGAATGGAGATAACATAATAAAGAGAGAAGATAACCTGTAATATGCACTTCAAAAAAAGTCAGATTTAGTCAGTTATAAGTCAGGCTCAAAAAAGAAAAGTTTTTTTAGTGTAATTCATGACAAAAGAAGGTTTTTTTAATATTACTATACATCTTTGTATTGAGAAAATTTTATTAGCGAAAATTGGCGGTAAAAAGAAAAGACTCCTGTGCTGTAGCAGTAGGATATTATAAATTGGTGGCAGAAAAAGTTTAAGAGAGGTATTGACCTCTTTTTTTTATGGTATAATAAGAAGATAAAACATAGTTGAAAGTATCTAGTTGAAAATTGAAAGATAAGAGATAAAAAATTATGAGTAGGATTTTGTGGTACCCGAAGTGGGCATTACCAATATACTATTAGTTTATTATATAAATATAGGATATTGCGAAGGAGGTAAATTATGTATGGATTAACAGAAAAAGAATTTTATAAATTAATAGAAGTATTAAAAAACTACTCCAAAGAAATAAAATGGGTTAAAATTTTCGGTTCTAGAGCTAGAGGTGATTATAAAAAAACTTCAGACATAGATTTAGTTATTCAATTTAGAGAGGATAAATTATTAGATTTAAAAGATGAACTCTATAAAACTTCTTTACCCTATACAATTGATATAATTGACTATAAAAAAAATACCAATGAAAATTTAAAAAAATTTATTGATGAAGAAGGTTGTATAATATTTCTTACAGATGAAAGGGGAAAAGTAACTATGAATGAAAATAAATTAAAACTAAAATTAGAAGATTTAAGAAAAGCCTTATGTAGATTAGAAGATTCTTTAAAAAAAGATCCCCATGAGGACGATCTATATTTAGATGGGACCATTCAAAGATTTGAATTTGTCTTTGAACTTAGTTGGAAACTTATGAAAGGTTATCTAGAATATGATGGGATAGAAGTTAATAGCCCTAGAGGAGCTTTTAGAGAAGCTTTTAAAGTTGAATTAATAGAAAATGGCACTGCATGGATTAAGATGATGGAAAATAGAAATAGAACTTCTCATACTTATAATCAAGATACAGCTTGGGAAATTTATGATAAAGTAAAAAAAGAATATATAGTTTTATTTCAGGAATTTTTTAAAACGATAGATGAAAAAATTAAATCCGATCATGAATTATAAAGCTTATATTTATTGAAGAGCCTGAAGCAATAAGTATTTTGTCTTAATTAGTAGGTCACAATCGTTGTTGTAGAAATAATACTGCTGAAGTGGGACAACTATAAACTTCATTTTTAAAATCAAGAATAAAAGGTTTCTTTGTGTGCTCTCTGGTTATTTTCTCAAAGTCCTATGTTCATGGAATAAACTAATATCTCAAAGTTCTTAATTTACATCGTAAATTTTTAGATACTTTGGTGATACTTCTTGCGAGTAGTTCTTTGGTGATAGCCCTAGCAATTACTTCGTGAGTTTCGTGATGAAGGTTTGGGTTTTCAGTGGGTATCACCAGTATGCTATCAGTTTACTGTCGTAAACATAGAATATTGCGAGGAGGTTAAGATGAAGGAAAAAAATCAGTTTATATCTGAAGAGAAAGTTCAAGACTATAAAAAAAAAATCATGAAATATTTTTCTTTAAAAGAAGAAAATATAGAGGGGGTATATGTATTTGGATCTGTCTCAAGAGGTGAAATGAGGGAAGAGAGTGATATAGATATAGCTGTTATAGGAGATTTTAATTTTGATGATAGATTGAATTTTATTTGTGATTTAGAAAAAGAATTAGGAAGAAAGATAGATCTTATAGATTTTAACAGATCTAATTTAAATTTTCAGGCAGAAATAATAACAAACGGAGAGTTGATCTATTGTTTAAATGATGAAAAAAATGACCTGTTAGAATATAAAATTTTAGCTGAATATTTAGTTTTTGAAGAGGATAGGAAGATAGTTTTAGATGAAATCTATAATAGGGGAAGTGTTTTCAATGAAAAGAGTAGTACTGAGTAAAATAGAGAGTATTGAAAGGTGTATTAAAAGGATAGATGAGATATATGGCGGTGAGATCGAGAGATTGAATGATTATTTATATCAGGATGCCATAGTTTTAAATATTCAGAGGGCCTGTCAGCAGTCTATAGATCTATCCATGTATTTATGTTCAAAATTAGCTTTTGGAATACCAAAATCAAGTAGAGATTCATTTGCTTTATTAAAAGAAAATGGTATTCTTACAGAAAAAACATCGAATCTTATGGAAAAAATGGTAGGATTCAGGAATATAGTTATACACGAATATCAATCTGTAGAATTAGAAGTGATAAAATTTATTGTAAAAAAAGGCAGAGAAGATTTTTTAAGTTATACCAAGGAAATTTTGACCTATATGAAAAAGATAGATGAATAGTTTTTAAAATATGAGAAAAAATAAATTTATAAAGTACAGTAAATAGATAAAATCTATTTACTGTACTTTTTTTTGGTATTTATCGATGCAATAGTTTTTATTGGTACTATTGGTGTAGAGAAGGTAATATAGTTTTTTTCTTAAAAATCTTAAAAAAAACTTAATTTATTCTTGACTTTTTATTGAAATGTTATATAATACTGTTATAAAGATGAATAAAGTAATTCGAAAGAGTACAAGTTTATTTTTTTTAGGTCAATAAGTGAAAAAAGTAATTACTTTTAATAAATTTAACAAGGGGGAAGAAAATGGAGGAGAGAAAGAGAAAAAAACTGAACACGTGGTTATTTATTGTTATTTATGCTTTTATGGGGATCTTAGCAGGAGTAGCACTAGATACAATGGTAACTTTTTTAGATGCTTCAGAAAGCACTAAAGCAGTAGCGGCTAGTATGTCTATAATAATGGGTATTGGGTTTGTTGGAGGAGCAGGATTGTTATTTTTTATACCTAAGGTTGGATATAAAAAAATTCTACTTACAGGGCCAGTGATTATAAGTGCAGGAATACTTATGATAACTAAGATACATAATGTTTCTATCGTATTTATATGTGCAGGGCTTGTGATGATAGGAGTGTGTATGTTTGATGCTATCCTTCCTCCATTTTTAAGCTGTTATACTACCGATGAAGAGAAACAAAAGGTTTTTTCTACAACAATCTGGACAAATATCCTAGGAATGGTAATAGGAACTTGGGTTGGCGGGAGATTAATTGCAACAAGATTTTCTTCTAGATTAGGTCTTTCATATGAAGAGGGTAGTAAACTTACAGAGGACATCAAGAACTTCAGTCCTGAGCAATTAACTCAATATATAGGAGCTCATAGTGATGTACTCCTAATCTTTATAGGAGTAGCTCTGGTTACTATGATTCCTGTCTTTATGTTAAAGGAAGAAAAAAAGGATTATACAAAAGTAACAGCAGATACAGGGAAAGTAAAAGTAAAAACAAACTGGAAAGATTTTGCTAATAAATATGTTATCTTCTTCTTAGCTTTTGGATTCCTGATCAGATTAGGAGCAGCTTTGGTAACACCATATTTTCCAATTTATTTGAGTAGAATGGGAATAGACAGAGCTACAACTTCTTCACTTATCTCATATCAGTACTTTGCAATGGTAATATTTGTAGCAGTATCACCTTGGATAGTAAAGAGAATTGGAAGAGTAGGAGCTTTAGGAGGATTAGCACTTGTGTCTATACCATTTATGCTGGTAATAGCAAATGGAGCTATGTTTGGAGCCTATAAGGTAATAGCTATTGGAATGGCATTATTTTTAAGATCAGGATTTATGAATGCTTCTCAACCGGTACAACAAAGTTTACCTATGGAGTTTGTATCTAAAGAGATGAGACCAGCTTACAGTTCAATAATATTTATAATCCAGGGATCGGCTCAATTTATAGCTGGTGGACTGGGAATGAAATTCTTATTCTCTAGACCAGGAGGATATGCAATGGCTTACTATGTTACAGGAACTATATATATAATAGCTTCCCTTATGCTTATAGTAGTTTTCTATAAGAAATACAATAGAGTGGAAGCAGTGGAAGAATTTAAGGTTTCAGAAGAGATGGCATAAAGGATAGAAAAAGAATATAGAGGATAGATTAAAATCTATCCTCTATATTCTTTTTTTGATACTTATAAGTGATCGCTATAAATTAGAGAAAACGCGAACAAGGAAAGAGTAGAAAAAATTCTAAAGATTCCATCTTTAAATATGGGTTCTTTCTTTTTTTCTGAAAAAGAAATAAACGAAAGAAAAGCAGACTTTTTCTAAATGATGTTATAAAGTGAGCCCATGAATCCCCGTTTCTTATTGGGATGCCTGACGGACATAGTTGGTGCGACGAAACTCGCAAGAGATATTTTGAGAAGGTAGGATAACATCTAGAAAAAGCATTAGAGTCAAAAGAAAAACAGCTTAAAATCAAGAAGATTCTTTAGCGTTCTCGTTACATCTTCCCCTAAATGGGGAAGACGAAGCAATAACCTCTGTCACATTCATCACTGTAGGAACAGCACTGCTGTAGTTGAATGACTATAAACTTCGATTAAAATCAAATAGGTTCTGACCAAGAAAAAAGATTATCTTAATGACCTATCTGGTTTTTTTCTCAAAGTTCTATGTTTATGAAATAAACTAATATCTCAAAGTTCTTAATTTACATCGTAAATTTTTAGATACTTTGGTGATACTTCTTGCGAGTAGTTCTTTGGTGATAGCCCTAGCGACTACTTTGTGAGCTTAGTGTAAAGGTTTAGGAGTTAATTTATAATTTTAAAAAGGAGATAGAATAATAAATCTTAGAAATACATGGCAAAAAATATATGGGTAAAAAAAATCCAAAATTCTAATTAAATATGTTAAAATATAAAGTAAATAAATTATAAAATTGGAAGAAATAGGAGTTGAAAATATGTTACTTATTGAAAAAGAGATAGCAGGTATATTTAATCAGATGGTAAAAAATTCATTTGAAGGGGTAGAAGGGTTAAGGGAAGTTGATATCCAGCCAGCTACAAATGATAAATTTGGAGATTTCCAAACAAACTTTGCCATGATGAATTCTAAAATAATAGGAAATAATCCAAGAGCCATAGCTGCTAAATTATTAGAGGGATTCTTTGAGAATGAGATCATTGAAAAGTTAGAGATCGCAGGACCTGGATTTATTAACATATATTTAAAGGAAGAGTATTTAGGAAAAAGAATAAATACCATGACCACTGAAAAATATGATTTTTCATTTTTAGATACCCATGGAGATGTAATTATAGATTATTCTTCTCCTAATATCGCCAAAAGAATGCATATAGGTCATCTTAGATCTACAATCATAGGTGACTCTATTAAGAGAATATATAATCATTTAGGATATAATACAGTAGCGGATAACCATATCGGTGACTGGGGAACTCAGTTCGGGAAATTAATTATCGGATATAGAAACTGGCTGGACCAGGATGCATATAAGGCAGCTCCTATAGATGAATTAGAAAGAGTATATGTAAAGTTTGCTGTGGAGTCAGAGCACAACGAGGAATTAAACGATCAGGCAAGATTGGAATTAAAAAAATTACATGAAGGTGACGAAGAAAATTATAAACTTTGGAAGGAGTTTATAGAGGTATCGTTAAATGAATATAACAAGGTATATAAGAGATTAGATATTGAATTTGATACATATTTCGGTGAATCTCACTACCATGACATAATGCCGGGAGTTATAGAGGAATTAAAGGAAAAGAAGATAGCTGTGGAATCTGAAGGAGCCCAGGTTGTATTTTTCCCAGAAGAAACAAAATTAAACCCATGTTTAGTGCAAAAAGGAGACGGGGCATACCTATATGCAACTTCAGATATAGCTACAGTTAAATTTAGAAAAGAAAACTATGATGTAAATAAGTTGGTTTATGTAACTGATGAAAGACAACAGGATCACTTTAAGCAATTCTTTGCAATAACTGAGATGATGGATTGGGATATTGAAAAGAAGCACATATGGTTTGGAATAATGAGATTTGCTGACGGTATATTCTCTTCTAGAAAGGGAAATGTAATCAAATTAGAGGAACTTTTAGATGAAGCTAAAAGAAGAGCATTAGAAGTTGTAGAGGAAAAAAATCCTACACTATCTGCAGAAGAAAAAGAAGTTATTGCAGAAGTAGTAGGAACAGGAGCAGTTAAATATGCGGACCTTTCTCAAAACAGACAGAGTGCAATAATATTTGAATGGGATAAGATCTTAAGTTTTGAAGGAAACACAGGACCTTATTTACAATATACATATGCCAGAATCCAGTCTATCCTTAGAAAAGGGGCTGAAGCTTCTAAAAACTTAGATGGAAATGCAAAAGTTAAATTCATAGAAAAAGCAGAAAAAGCATTGGCACTGCATATGAATCAATTCCCGGCAGTGGTATTGAAGGCTTCTACAACATATAAGCCAAACTTAATCACAGATTATTTATTTGAATTAGCTAAGAAATTCAATACTTTCTATAATGCCTGCCCAATATTAAATCAAGAGGATGAGATCTTATACTCTAGATTATTGATTGCTGACAGAACAGCTAAAACTCTAAAAGAGGGATTAGGATTATTAGGAATGAAAACAGTAGATAGAATGTAGTAATATTAGCAAAAGAAGAATTCCGCTGGAATTCTTCTTTTGCTATATTTAGAATTTGAAGGTGAGCAGGAGGGGAATAAAATTTTTATAAAAAAAGATAAATATTATGAGATAGAGGAATTTGATAATTTAGGGATAGGAGCAATCTATACCACTAAAGATTTAATGGATAGCAGGATAATAAAGCAGGATCCGGTATCTAAAGATAGGATAAAAAAACTTTTGGATATAGAGGATAAAACTATAGTTTTTGCAGGCCAGACCCACTCAGTAAATATAGCAGTGGTAGGAGATAAGGCAAAAGATATCTACCTGGATACCGATGGATTTATAACTCAAAATAAAGATTTGGTTTTATTTACCCAGTATGCAGACTGTCTGCCCATATATGCCTATGACAAGAAAAATCAGGTGATAGGACTCTGTCATGCAGGGTGGAAGGGAGCTTTTGACGGGATACAAAAAAATATGATAGAAAAGATGATCTCTGAATATGGATCTTTGGCAGAAGATATTATAATCGGGCTGGGAATAGGAATATCTGTTGATAACTACCCGGTAGGAGAGGAATTCTTTGAGGCATACTACAGGCAGTATGGGAAGGAGATGACGAGGTTGGTATTTTCTATAAAATCAGATAGATACTACTACGATAATATAGAATTTAATAAACAAATATTGTTGAGACTGGGAATAAGGGAAGAAAATATAATAATTTCTAATAGTTGTACTTATAGGGATGAATTTCATTCTTACAGAAGGGACGGGGGTCTAAGTGGCAGAAATGGAGCATTCATATACTTTAAGAAAAAATAAATTTATTAAAACCTTTATTTTGTTTTGTTTTTTACTTGTTTTTACATCTTGTGCCAGTATACCTGTAGAGAGGGAATGGCAGGATATAAAAAGGGTAAGGTATAGGACGGAAAAATTAAGGGTAGGGGATATCATAATAAAGAATAAGGTGGCAAAGGATCCTCTCGGTTGGTATGGACATGCAGCTATGGTGGTAAGAAAAGATACTATAGGTGATTATCCAAAATTAGGAGTGGGATATTATGAGATTGATACATATTCCTGGCTTTATGAAGACAGAAAGGTTATGGTTCTAAGATATAAACATTTTGATGAAAAATTTAGAGAGTTGTTTGAGGAAAATTTAAAAAAACATACTGATAAAGGATACTTTATAAGCGGAAGAAAAAATACCAATAGTTTTTATTGCTCTAAGTATGTATGGTATATATATTATATTACTGCTAAAGAACTTGGGTATGATTTAGACTTAGACAGTGATGGGGGATTTATGGTCTTTCCATATGATTTTATAGGGTCGGAAGAATTGGATCAGATTATATTTTAGGAGGGAAGTTTATGAAAAAATTAATTTTTTTATTGATGGCTGCTACAATATTTGCTGCACCTCTTAAAGATGAAAAAAACTTCAAACCCAGAGCCATAAAAAAAGGTGTCAAGGTTGAGGTAGTATCCCATAAAGAAAGGGGAAACATCTTTGAGATCAGATATAGGATATATAACAGCAGCGGAGGAGTAATCGAAAAACTCAATGTAGAAATTATATTTATAGATAGTACAGGAAAGAGACTGACCTCCTATACTACAGAGATCATAGATGACCGGAACAAACTCGGCAGGGGCCGTGAGAGATATTATCCATCTAAATCAAGGTATGAAACCTATGAAACCTATGAAACCTATGAAACCTATGGAAGGATGGAAGTTAAAGAGGTAGATAAAATAAAATTAGAAATAAATAACTTATCCATATTTAAATAGAAATAATCTTATTTTTAAAATAAAATAGCAGAAATCCCAGCGGATCAGAGTAAATCTGGTTCGTTTTTGGTTTAACTTTTATTATTAGTTGAAAAAAATTATTAGAAAATAATTAATATATTCAACCCTTAGATAAGCTTTACTTAAACTTTTGAGAGAGTGTTGACAAAATAATAACAAACTACTAAACTGTAGGCATTGGTGATTAATTTAGTAAATAAACAAGGGAGGAAAGATGAATAAGAGAATTATAGGAATAATAGCAATAGCAGCAATTGCATTATCTTTCACTTTAAAAGGGCCTGAAGATAATATGGATATAGTAGCAGGAGCTTCTGCACTGCCTTTGACAGACAAGATTTATATAAAAAATTCAGAAGTTTCATCCAGATATTTTTTGGCGATAAATGGTGCAAATAAATTCATAGGGTATGATGCTAAACATATTATAGATGAAAATAAATATATTATAATGAGAGTAAATGGAGTTGGGACCGATAAAAGATGGTTTACCTCAGATGACCGGATAAATAAATATTATATAATAACCCATGATAAGGGAAAGGTAGTCTCTAAGTTTGAATATTCCGAGAATGTTAAAAAAGGAATACCTCACTTTGGCGGTGAAGATAAGGTATCTAAGGGGACAAAGGTAGTGGAATATAATCAAGATGATAAACCTTTAAAGGAATTGGTATATAAAGGTAATAAGGTAGTAGGAGAGGGAAGATATATCTATAATTCCTCTGGAAATTTAGTATCCAGAGTAGAGGTAGATTTAGATGGTAAATTAAAAAGTGAAAGTAAATACACAGATGAGAGTAAGGGTGGCGTGAAAATTATAAGAAGAACCGACTATAAATCAGATGGTTCTGTTAGAAGATGGCGTGATTTTTACTATGATAAAAATAATAAAAAAGAAAAATTAATAAAATATGACAGCTTAGGAAGGACAGTAGCTGTGGAGATATTTGATTCAAATAAAAGAATTTTTAATTAGTTATTGTGGAAGAAAAGAATACAGATCTAACTGACGTTAGACCTTTATTCTTTTTTTGTCTACTTTGAATAAGCTTTTGCTCTTTCAGCTTCTACTTCCTCAATGGTTTTAGGCATCTTCAATCCCAATCTACGAGACCTGCCATTTTCTATAACATAGTCTCCCTCATATCTCATACCACCAAAATTTAGATATTCATCGATTTTTTCAAAATTTAAAAATTCAGAATTAATCCCCTCATCTTTCCATTTTTTGATAAGTTCAGGGATAAAGTAGATTCCAGGTTCTACAGTGAAAACAAATCCATCCTCTAAGATTCTCCCCATTCTAAGTGAAGATAATCCAAATTGAGTTGACTTTGCTTCTCCATTATACCCTACAATAACCTCTCCAAAATTTTCCATATCATGTACATCCATTCCCATCATATGACCTAATCCATGAGGCATAAATAGTGCATGGACACCATTTTTAACGACTTCATCAATCTCACCTACAATAAGTCCTAAAGATTTCAGTCCTTCTGCAATTTTAGAACAAGTAGCTAAATGAACTTCCTTATATGTGATTCCTGCTTTTAATATAGATTCAGCATGATCGTATGCATCTATTAATATATTGTAGATTACAGCTTGCTTAGGAGTAAACTTTTCGTCTACAGGGAAAGTTGTAGTCATGTCTCCGCAATAACCTGAGGCTGATTTTGCTCCACAGTCCACAAGAAGCATCCTTCCATTTTCCAGGGTATTTCCATGATAGTGGTTGTGGAGAGTCTGACCGTTAGTTGAGCAGATAGTTGGAAAACTATTGGTACAGTGATTACCTAGAAGTATCCCTTGGATCTTTGCTGTAACTTCATATTCCTTCATCCCGGCCTTTGCAGTCTGCATAGCTTTTAAGTGCATGGCACGGGTAACGTTAACTGCTGCCTCTATCTTTTTGATCTCCTCGGGAGATTTATAGTTTCTCTGATTAGCTATAGCGTAGCAGAGTTCTTCAGAACATCCATTTTTAATATCCTGGGGAGTTTTATTTAAAAGTTCTCCTAAAGTTATAAGGTTCTCACCTCTATATTGAGGGTGATAATGGACCTTTTTATCTCTGTTATTTTCTAAAAATATTTTTAGATCTTCATATGATCCTGTGTTTTCTATTCCAAAATTAAGAGCTTCATTCCTTAAAGAATCTTGAGGACCCATCCAGATTACATCAGAGATGGTATAATCATATCCAAAGATATAATCTTTATTGCTGTCCAAATCTATAAGACCAAACATATCAGCACGATCGATACCAAAATAATACCTAAAACTGCTGTCCTGTTTAAATTCGTATGTATTATCCAGATAGTCCATACTAGCTTCACTATTTCCGGTGATGAGAACAAGACCTGATTTCATCTCTTTCTTTAATTTTTTCCTTCTTTCAATATAAGTTTCTTTACTAAACATACATGCCCCTCCTACTTTTTTTACGAACCAATATCGATTTTTTCAACAAAATATCTTTACCATTTATCATTATGACTATATTACTTTGTTTGTATAAATTCGTATAATCCGTGATTAGTTATAAGTTTTTAGTATAACCTCAAGGTTATCCTATCATATATTTAGGGGAAAAAATCAAAATATTTAAAATAAATGTGCAGAAAGAAAAATACTTTTATTGTCAAAGTTTATTCTTGACAAATGTTTAATAAGTTGGTAGACTCTATTATAGAAGTAAATCATTAATTTAGAATGACTACTAGGAGGGATCTCATGGCTTGTCCAATAACATTTGCTGCATCAGATAGAACATTAAAAATTGTTGAAATATTAGGTGGAGATAGGGCAAAGGGGAAACTTTTAGACAGGGGACTTTGTGTAGGAGAGTGTCTCTGTGTTTCTGAGGGGAGTTGTAGAGGGAATATAATCCTTAAAACAAAAACTTCAAAATATGCAGTAGGATTTGGGTTAGCGAGTAAAATTATCGTAGACGAGGTATAGTCTGCGTATTTTTTTGACAAAATGGTTTGAAAGTCAAAATATAATATAAGACAATAGGTTTAAATAAGTAATATAACTGGAGGGCATGATGAAGTTAACAGAGTTGAACAGAGGGGAAAAAGCCATAATTGTAAAAATAGGAAAATTAGGAGAATTGAAAAAAAGATTAACAGATATGGGGATAACATCTGGTGAAGTTATTAAGTTAGAAAGAGATGCTCCACTAGGAGACCCCCAGCAATTTTTAATAAAGGGTACAGGAATAGCTATTAGAAAAGAAGATGCTGATCACATTGAAATAAAAAATGTTGCAGAAATCAAATAAATGTTAAGTATGAAAATAAAAAAATAACTATCCGTAAAGGGTATAACCAAAGTATCTGCCAGGGAATGGTATCAACAAAATATCATTAGTTTACTGGGTAAACATAGGATTTTGAGAGAGAAATTCACTGTTAAAATTAAGAACTTTGAGATAATTCGGCTAAAAGTCGTCATAGGGGAGATAAGAAATGATAAAAATTGCGTTTGCAGGAAATCCAAATGTAGGTAAATCAGCATTAATAAATGAAATAGCAGGTTCCTCTCTAAAGGTAGGAAACTGGCCGGGAGTTACAGTAGAAAAAAAAGAAGCAAAGTTTGAGTTTGAGGGACAGACTATTAAATTAGTAGATCTGCCGGGAGTATATTCCCTTAGTCCTTATACTTTAGAGGAAAAAATCACCCGTGATTATATCATAGACGAGAATCCGGATGTTGTAATAAACGTAGTAGATTCAACAAACTTAGATAGAAATCTATATCTGACTATGCTGTTAAAAGAATTAGGGAAACCTATGATCATGGCACTGAATTTTATAGATGAATTTGAAAAACTGAACTATAAATTAGATTTAAAACATTTTGAAGAACATATAGGAATGAAAGCTGTTCCAACAAGTGCATTGAAAAATAGAGGACTGAAAGAACTGTTAGAAAAATCTCTAAAGGTAGCAGCTGAACATAAAGAGCAGGTACACTCTAAATATGAATTAAGAGTTGATAAATTTTTAGAAACAGAGATGAAAAAAGTAGAAGAATTTGTCAGAAATAGTGATGAATTTGTCCCTGTAATGAAAAAATATTCTATGGATTTTATAACTATAAAATTATTGGAAGGTGACAACCATTTCTTAGGGAAATTAAAAGGTTATGGAATAAACAAATTAGATTCTATAGAGGAATCTAAAAAAAGGATAGAGGATAAATTCGATGAAGATGTAGAAACTGTATTTGCAGAGAGCAGATATGGAGCTGTAAAGGGAATCCTCCTTCATACATTGAAGACATCACTAAAGTCAAGATTAGATTTTACAGACAAGGTAGACAAGGTCTTACTGAATAAAATCTTAGGATTACCTATATTTTTAATATTAATTGCAGGTCTTATGGGAGTAGTATTTAATGGTGCAGCTCCGTTACAGGACTGGTTAGATGGGTTTATAAATGGGTTTATTGGTAAATATGCAGGAATCCTTGTAGAAGGGACCCCTGACTGGTTAAATTCATTTGTGTTAGATGGATTGATTGCAGGTGTGGGAGGAGTATTAGTCTTTGTTCCGTTGATGTTATTTTTATATTTCTTCCTGGCTATATTAGAGGAAAGTGGATATATGTCCAGAGTAGCATTTTTAATGGATAAGATCATGAGATCTATGGGACTAAATGGAAAAGCATTTGTACCGATGGTATTAGGATTTGGGTGTACAGTACCTGCAATCTATGCTACAAGAACTTTAGAAGATGAAAAATCTAGAAGATTAACTGCTTTAATGGCACCATTTATGTCTTGTGGGGCAAGATTACCGGTATACGGATTATTTACAGCGGCTTTCTTTGGTAAGACTGCAGGAATGATAGTAATGAGTTTATATTTCTTGGGTATTTTTATTGCAATGCTTGTAGGATTAACTTTTAGAAAACATGAATATTTTAAAACTGATGACAGAGCATTATTGATAGAGTTACCGCCATACAGAGTACCTAGTATTAAGATGATCACCAGATCAGCATTCACAAGAACAGGGTCGTACTTAAAGAAAGCTACAACAGTAATTATGGGTGTATTAATAATCTTATGGGCACTGACTTATTTCCCGAATCATGGAGATACAGAAAACTCATATATGGCAAAGTTTGGAAAATCAGTAGCTCCTATTATGAAGCCTACAGGTTTTGGAGATAGATGGGAAGCGGTAGCCGCAGTTGTGCCTAGTATAGCAGCTAAGGAAGTTGTAGTAGGATTTATGGCTCAGGTATTGCCTCTAAAAGAAGCTGACGAAGAAGAAACTGAAGAAGTGACTACTTTTACAGAAGATGTCGTGGAGCAGGTAAGAGGGTTAGGATTTGCATTAAAAGATTCATTTATAGGAATAGTAGATGTAAGGGCTATAGCTGGATTGTTTGAAGCACCAGATGCAGAGACTGTAGAGGAAGAAGGAGTTGGAGTTGTACAAGCTGTATCAAATCTATGGGCCGGGGATAAAGAGGGACCATTGAAAGCATACTCGTTCATGGTATTTATCTTGTTGGTAGTACCTTGTATAGTAACTTTAGCAGCTATAAAGCAGGAATTTGGAAATAAATTTATGTGGTTTGTAACAGGTTTCTTGGTCTTAGTACCGTATGTTGCATCTACATTGATCTATCAAATAGGAAGATTGTTTGTTTAGACAGGGTAGAAGGAGTGTGAACTTATGAAAACTATATTTTTAAGTTTAATATTAATAGGAATCTCATATTACTCTTTGAGAAGTTTATTTAAATCATTTAAGGGCGAATCTAAATGCGGAGGATGCTCTAGTGCTAAAACTTGTAAAACCAAGTGTAAAATAAAATAAAAAAAGTCTAAAAATAAGAACAGCTTGAGTATAATTTTATGCCTAAGTTGTTCTTTTTTTTTGTAAATAAATAAATAAAAAATAGATGTCATTTATAAATTAAGTTTCGATAGAAAAACAAAGATTTAGATATAGTTTGATAACCAAACAAACCTAGTAAAAACAAGGGTTAGAGAAGAAAAAAATATTGACATATAGAAATATTTAGAGTATATTATGAGTAGTTAGATTAAATTTTTAGGAGGTAACACTTATGTATATTATTGATAAAGACGCTTGTATCGGATGTGGAGCATGTGAAGGAACTTGTCCAGTAGCAGCAATTTCAGCTGACACAGATGGAAAATATGAAATCGCAGATGCATGTATCGATTGTGGAGCATGTGCAGGATCATGTCCAGTAGAAGCTATCGCAGCAGGATAATTAATCTATAAGAAAAAAGTAGTCCTAGGACTACTTTTTTTAGTTATAGATTAATTATAAAATTTATGAAGAGGTTAGAGTAAATGAAAACTTTAATTAGAGTTAATTGGGTACAATGTCATATTGCTTTTTTAGTCTAAAAAATTAAAATTATCTGCTCCACTCTACCACAAGACTTTTTCCTGGATTTTCAATCATGTTTTTAAAGAGTTCATAGTGATTTTTTACCACAATAAACTCATCTCCCTCTACAATATATTCTTTAAAGACCCTATCAACATCTTCTAACTCATAGATATTTCCATCGGAGAAATAATCAGAGATAAACCAGGTAGCATTTTCTCCCTCTTTTTCTAAATTTCCTCCATCCCATATCTCTAAAAATTCTTTTATCTGAGAAACAAATAAAAATTCATTCCTAACGAGAATATGATAACTGGTATCAACTTCGATTCCTTCGTAGGTACCGTCGTCAAAGCCGACAAATATATCGTAGTCCAGGTCTCCCTCCTCATTTTCATTTTTCCTGGAGTTAACCTTAATTAAACGAAGTAACTCCTCACTATCTATAATTCTTTTATCGGACATAAAATCTCCCCTCCCCGGAACCTATAATCACATTGGAATTTTTTTAATTCGGATCCATCTTTTTAATATTATACCTTTAAAAAATAATATTTCCTTGTTAAAATTATATAAAAAAGGAGGTATATATGAAGATAACTACATTGGTTGAAAATAATCTATACTGCAGTGAGAAAGAGATATCTAAGAATCTTGGATCTCAGCATGGATTAAGTCTCTATATAGAGACAGCTGATAAGAAAATACTTTTCGATACAGGAAAAGATGATTTATTTTATAGAAATGCCCAGATCTTAGGGATAGATATAGGTAGAGTTGATTATCTGGTTTTATCCCATGCCCATTACGATCATATAGGGGGATTGGATAAATTTTTAGAACTTAATAAAACTGCTAAGATAATAGTTAATAGAGGTGCCCAAGGAGAAGTTTATTCAAAAAGATTGGGATTTTATAAGTATATAGGGATAAAAAATGAACTTTTACAAAAAAATATAGAGAGGTTTATTTTGGTGGAGAAGGAATTTAAACTAGATAAAAATATAGGTTTTATGATGAATACCTATCATGAAGGAGCTCCTCTCAAAGGAAACTCCCACCTCTATAAAAAGAGTAAAGAGGGCTATGTTTTAGATGACTTTTCCCATGAGCTTATTATGGTGGTAGAGGAAATAAAAGATCAATTGATCGTATTTACAGGATGTTCCCATGGCGGAATATTGAATATGGTGAAGAGTGTGGAAAACAGATATCCGAATAAAAAGATAGAGGGATTAATAGGAGGATTTCACTTACAGAATAATATAACTAAAAATTTAGCGGAACCTAGAGAAAGAGTTATAAATATAGGTGAAAAGTTAATAAACATACCTCATATATATACAGGACATTGTACGGGAAAAAAAGGATTTGGTGTGTTAAAAAAAGTATTGGGAAGGCAGATAGAGGAGTTCAATACAGGAAAAGTTTTTGAGGTTTAAAATGTTTTTTCTGGAGTTAAAAAAAGTAATCTCGGATTTATAAAAAAACTCCCCCTCCTAAATTAGGAGGGGGAGTTTTTAACTGTTCTATTTATTTTCCAGCCAGATGGAATACATTCCTTCAATACTAAGATTTGGAAGGTATTCATCTATGGAGTCAACTTCCTTACTGATGATCTGTCCTAAGCCGCCAGTGGCAATAACATAGGTATCTGGATAGATCTCCTTGATCTTTCTGATGATCTCCTTGATCTGCCCGGTATATCCATAGAAAATTCCAGCTTGAATCTGTTCAACTGTATTTTTTCCAGCTATTGTATGGGGATTCTCAAACTTTACCTTAGGCAGCTGAGCTGTGTTTCCAAAGAGGGAATTTATAGACATATTTATCCCTGGGAGGATTCCTCCTCCTACATAGACATTATCTATAAGGATCTCATAGGTAGTAGCAGTTCCAAAATCAAAGACTACAAGATCTCTGTTTGGATGTAACTTTAATCCCTGCACTATATCTATTATTCTGTCAGCTCCGAACCCGGAGTTGTTTAATCCTTCTGCGAAAGTGAAAGGCAGTTGAAGGTCTAAATTTATAATTAATGGGGACAGATTAAAATATTTTTTTGCCAGATAATCACAGATCCTGATAAGTCCAGGGACTACAGAAGATACGATAACTCCACATACATTAGTTAATTTGATCTCATTGAAATCAGTAATGTTTTTTAAGTATGAAAAAAGTTCATCTTCTGTGATATTATCCTTTGTAGCAATTCTAAAACTAGTTATTAAATTTCCTTTGTCATCCAGGACCCCGGTGACAATGTGTGTGTTTCCGATATCAAATGCTATTAACATTATATCCTCCTTCTTATACAGGCATAAAAGTGGTAATTAAGTGAAAATAAACAACCAATGCCAGTACGTCTACAATTGTTGTAATTAATGGCCCGGCCATAAGAGCGGGATCAAACTTTAATTTTTGTGCCCCTAGGGGAAGAATAGCTCCCACTAATTTTGCTAAGACAACAGTAAAAAATAGAGTAGCTGAAACTACAAATGCAATCTCTAACTTATTTGCCCTTCCAAAAAGAGTAATCTCTAAATAATATAACCTTAAAAAATTAATGATGGATAGAATAAGAGCCACAAGAAAACTGACTTTAAATTCTTTTATCATTATCTTGAGCCAGTCTCCTAAACTGATATTTCCCAGAGAGAGTTCCCTGATTACAAGGGTAGATGTCTGAGCACCGGAATTCCCTGCTGTATCCATCAATAGAGGGATGAATCCATTCAGTATAGGAAGAAGAGCCAAAGTGTGCTCATACTTTCCGATTACTCCAGAGGTAAAAGAGGCAGAAATCATAAGGATAAGGAGCCATGGGATCCTTTTCTTTGCCATATCAAGGGAGTTTACATCCATATATTTATCTGTAAGGGGATTGATAGCAGCCATTTTCTGCATATCTTCGGTATTTTCTTCCTCTATAACTTCTACAATATCATCTATGGTAATTATCCCGGTGAGTCTTCCCTCTAAGTCTACAACAGGAATGGAGATAAGGTCGTATTTTTTAAATTTATCTGCAATAATTTCTTGGTCATCTAAAGTATTTACAGTAACTATATCATCTGATTTATATATATCCGATATTTTTTGATCTAATTCAGCTAAGATAATCGATCTAAGGGATAAAACTCCTAAGAGTTTTATAGATTTATCGGTAATATAAGCTGTATAGATACTTTCTGAAGTTTTTCCTGTACTTCTAATATGTTTTAGTGCTTCACTGATACTCATATCTTCTTTTAAAGAAAGGTATTCAGTGGTCATAAGACTACCTGCTGATTCTTCCGGATAGCTTAAAAACTGATTTATCTTTTTTCTGTTCTCAACGGTAGATACCTGTAATAGCTTGGTTACGATATTGGCCGGCATCTCCTCGATTAAGTCTATCAAATCATCAAAGAATAATTCATCTATTAATTCTGTTGTTTCTCCTTTAGAAAATGAGGTTATCAGTCTTAACTGTTCCTCGGATTCTAAATAGGAAAACGATCTTACTGCCAGCTCCTTAGGTAGCAGCCTATAGATTATGATTTCCTCTCTAGTAGGTACCTCGCTAATGATCTCACTGATGGTAACTGGGTTTAATTTGATCAATTCTTCCTTAAGTTTGTTAAACTTTTTTTCTTTTATTAACTCTAATAGTATGTTTTTCACATATAGTCCTCCTATTGGTTTACATTTTTTTCATCACATCCAGCCTGCGTATACAATCGTCCATACAACTCAACTCCTCTTAAAATAAAATTTATTTTGTACCTAAAAAAAGGTTATCTAGGTAATCAAGTTATTATAATATAGATACTAAATATCTTCAATACTTTTAAAATATATATAAGAATATAAAAAAATTATGTATAATAGTGGTAATGGATAAAAAAGTTAAAAGTTAAAGTCGGAAAAAAATTAAATTAAAAGTAAAAGTTTAAACGATGTAAATTAGATTTATAAAGGAGAGGTTTTGTGATTATCTAGAAAAAAAATTAACAGGTGAATTTACAAGATTATTCCAGGTTTAAAAGGAGAGAATGATGAGAGCGACAGGAATAGTGGTGGAGTATAACCCATTTCATAATGGACATAAACTTCATTTAATGGAAGCTAAAAAAAATGGTGATCTGGTTATAGCAGTAATGAGTGGAAATTTTTTACAGAGGGGGGAACCTGCCATATATGATAAGTGGACCAGGGCTCATATGGCTCTTAAAAATGGGGTAGATATTGTAGTGGAACTACCTGTATTTTATTCTGCCCAGGCAGCGGAGATATTTTCCCATGGAGCTGTAGATATCTTAGATAAATTAGGGGCAGAAAATTTAATTTTCGGTTCAGAATCTTCAGATCTGAAAAAATTAAAAAAAATTGCTTATCTGCAGATAGATGAAAAAGAAGTTGTAGATGAAAAGATAAAGGAAAGGATGGATGGAGGGGTATCCTATCCTAATGCCATAAACTCTGTTATAGAGGAACTTTTAGGAGAAAAAGGTATCTTGAAACCCAACGATATACTGGGAGTGGAGTATATCAAAGCCATCAGAAAGTTAGGTTCCTCTATGGAAGCCAGACTCATAGAGAGAAAGGCTGTAGGATATCATGACAAGGAAATAATAGATGAGATTACCAGTGCTACCTCCATAAGGGAGATGATAAAGGAGGGGAGGACAAGTGAGATAAAAAGAGTAATGCCGGCAGAGAGTCTTGAATTTTTAGGCACCCCTACTTATCTGGAAAATTTCTATCCCTTATTGAGGTATGAGATTTTAAATAACTATGAGGAGCTTAAGTTTATTGCCGATATAGAGGTAGGGTTAGATAACAGGATTTTTGAGATGGCAGTAAAATACCCGGATTTTCATGATTTTTATAAAAACCTCATGACCAAGAGATATACCAATGGAAGGATCCAGAGGGTGCTCACACATATTCTTCTGAAGATAGATAAAAAAATAATAGATGAAACCAAGACCGGGACTACATATGTAAAAATATTAGGGTTTTCACAAAAAGGGAGCAGGTATCTCAAGGAAAAAAAGGATACATTGAGGATAAAACCTTTGTCAGGGTTGAAAAATGTCAGTCTGATCTTAGATGAAAGGGAGAGGGAACTCCTAAATTTTGAGATAAAATGTGACAGAATATATGGAATAATCAATCCCTATGAGGAGAGAAAGTTTCCTATAATTATTAAAAATAATTAAGGGATAAAAATTAAAAGATTTGTTATGTACAGGCAACCTATGAATTACCTGTAAGGTTTCTTAGAAATTATGATAAGGAGGAAAAAATTGGAACAAACAAAATTAAGTTTAAAATACCAGATATTTTATGGGGTAGGAGTCAGTTATGCCATAGTGGATCAGATATTTGCCCAGTGGGTGCTGTATTATTACCTGCCCCCTGAAAATTCAGGATTAACACCTATAATGGCACCGATCTTAATATCTTTAGCATTAATTGTATCGAGATCTGTAGATATGATCTCAGATCCCTTGGTGGGATTCTGGTCAGACAGGGTGGATACCAGGTGGGGCAGGAGGATACCCTTTATAGCAGCGGGAGCTGTACCCCTGGCACTGTCGACTATAGCGTTTTTTTATCCGATATTAGGAAACGATTGGATAACATTTATATATTTAATGTGCACAGGGTCTGTATTTTTTGTATTCTATACCATAGTAGGAGCTCCATATAACGCCATGATCCCGGAGATAGGTAATACCAAGGAAGAGAGACTTAATTTATCTACCTGGCAGTCTGTATTCAGACTTTTATATACTGCATTGGCGATGATCTTACCAGGAGTTTTGATAAAAGTAATAGGTGGAGGAGATACCCAGAAAGGTGTCAGAGGAATGGTTATTGTGTTAGCTGTATTTTCTGTTTTGCCGGCTCTCATAACTATATTTGGTGTACCGGAGAAGAAATTATCCCATGGAAGGAAATCTACAGAATCTTTAAAAAATTCAATTAAGATAATATTTGAGGATAGATCTTTTATCTATTATCTCCTTGGACTACTGTTTTTCTTCATAGGATTCAATACACTTCGTGGAACGATGAACTATTTTGTGGAGGATGTTATGGGGTTAGGAAAGGAAGCTATAACTGTGGCTTCAGCTGTATTGTTTGGGATGTCAGCATTATTTTTCTACCCAACCAACAGACTTTGTAAAAAAGTAGGCTATAAAAAACCTATGCTGATCTCACTTCTTATTTTGATAATTACATCACTACTGCTGAACTACCTTGGACGGGGAGTGCCGGTTAAATATGGATTTGCATTATTTGGATTGATCGGGATACCAGTTGCAGGTGCAGCATTTATCTATCCGCCGGCAATGCTCAGTGAGATAGGAACTCGTATAACTAAGGACAGCGGAACCCAGGTCGAGGGAATATGTTTTGGGATTCAGGGTTTTTTCCTTAAAATGGCATTCTTGGTATCCATAGCTACTCTGCCAATCTTATTAGTGGCAGGAGCAGGGAGTTTAATAGATGCTATGACCTCAAAACCACAGGGAGTAGAGAGAAGTGGTGTATATGCAACCACTATATTTTCAGCCATCTCCTTTGGAATTTCCTTTGTTTTTTATTATCTTTATCCAGAAAAACAGGTGGAGGAAGATGGAGAAAGGAATTAAAAATTAAGTGCTACTTAATTTTTTTATAAAAAAATAGGAAAATCATTGATTTTTCTTGACTTATATGTTATCATGAGTGAAGCTAATGCATTTTTTTAGTGACCTCCAAAATTAATGAAATTTTTTAATTAAAAGGGAGATTATAATCACTTTAAAAGATCTTAGTGAAATGATTGGGAGGAATATAATGAACTTAAGAGATAGATTAATTGAAGAATGTAGGACATACCGTAGGGAAAATGGAGTTACACAAAGAGAGTTAGGAGAAAAATTAGGAAAACATACTTCAGCAGTAGGTAGATTTGAAATAGGAGCTATTGATCCTAGATTAAAATTTGTACAAAATCTATTAAATGCTATGGGAAAAGAGATTATCATAGTAGATAAAGTTAGATAGGTGAGAGTTAAGGATTAGTATATAGCTAATCCTTTTTTTTTTTACATTTAATAAAAGGTAATATAAGGACATAGGTCCTGTTTATTGGGATGATATTAGTGTATAATACTGAAAGTTTATAAAAGGAGTGGTGAAGAGATGAAAAAAATGATAACACTTATAATGGTTATTATGGCATTATTATTAACAGCATGTGGTGGAGCAAAGGAAGAAAAAGTAGAGGATAATGGGGCTTTAAAAGTAGGATTAGTACTCTCTACAGGGGGATTAGGAGACAAATCATTTAATGACTCAGCTTATGCAGGTCTTAAAGAAGCAGAAGAGAAATTAGGAGTAAAAATAAAATATGTAGAACCGGCAAATGTATCTGAATTTGATACGTTTTTAAGACAGTTTGCAGAAGCAGATTACGATCTAATAGTTGGTATAGGATTCCAAATGAGAGATTCTATAGTTAAAGTAGCAGAGGAATATCCAGCGGTACACTTCTTAATGGTAGATGAACCTATCGATATGCCTAATGTAATATCAGCTACATTCAATGAACCAGAGGGATCATTTGTTGCAGGAGCATTGGCAGGAATGATGACAAAAACAGATACAATAGGATTTATAGGTGGAATGGAAGTACCACTTATCAAAAGATTTGGAGATGGATTTATGGCAGGAGCAAAATACATCAATCCTAAAATGACTACATTTGAAGCATATGTTGGTGGAAACAGTCCATTTAACGACCCAGCTCGTGGAAAAGAAATGGCTTTATCTATGATCGATAGTAAAGCAGATGTTGTATACCATGCAGCAGCAGGGTCAGGAATGGGAGTATTTGAAGCAGCTAAAGAAAGAGGCGTATACGCAGTAGGTGTAGACTCTAATCAAGATGGAGTAGTACCAGGAACAGTACTTACTTCTATGCTTAAAAAAGTGGATAAAGCAGTATTTGCTATAATCAAAGAAACAAAAGAAAAAGGATTTACAGCAGGACAAAAAGACTTTAATCTAGCTAATGATGGTGTGGGAATAACAGATCTTCAATATACTAAAGATCAAATTAGTGAAGATAAATTAAAAAGGATAGAAGAGATCAAAGCAGATATTATATCAGGTAAAATTGATGTAGCAGCAGAGATGTCAAAATTAAAATAAATATTTTTAGGAGTTAATTTTTATAAATTAACTCCTTTTTTTTATATCCTACAATAACTTATAAAAGAAAAGGGAGGATTAACTATGAAAAAACTAATTATTAATGCCAATGTCTTTGATGGTAAAAACGAAGAACTACAAAGAAATGTATCTATTCTTATTGAAAATAACCTAATCACTAAGATCACCCATGAGGATATCTCAAAGACTGAAGGTCATTTAAAAAGGGGGAAATGCTACAACACTAATATTAAAAGTATAAAAATGTAATCATTTTATTATGGATTGAAAGTGTTTGAAAAGTTAATTTTATGAACATATTTTTTCATTTTATTGTTGAATACGGTAAAAAAATGTGTTATTATAAATTAGAATCATATTTAACGGGAGGAAGAGATGAAAAAAATATTTATATTACTCACAGTAGTTTTTGCTATGCTTTTAACTGCATGTGGAGGGAAAACAGAGGAAACGAAAGAAGTTAAGGCTGAAACACCTCTTAATGTTGGAATCGTTTTATCTACAGGTGGATTAGGAGATAAGTCATTCAATGACTCGGCTTATAGAGGACTTACTATGGCAGAGGAAAAATTAGGGATTAAATTTAAATATGTAGAACCAGCTTCTCCATCGGAAGATACACAATTTTTAAGAGAATTTGCTGAAAACAACTACGATTTAGTAGTAGGTGTAGGATTCTTAATGAAAGATTCAGTAGAAACAGTAGCAAAAGAACATCCAAATGTTAAGTTTGCTATAATAGACGAAGTAATCGACGCACCTAATGTAACTTCATTAGTATTTGCAGAAGATGAAGGTTCATTCTTAGTAGGAGCTTTAGCGGCTATGATGACAAAAACAAATACAGTTGGATTTGTTGGTGGAATGGAAGTACCTTTAATTCAAAAATTTGAAAGTGGATATGTTCAAGGGGCAAAATATATAAATTCTGATATCAAAGTAACTACGTTATATACATCTGGACCAAATCCTTTTAACGACCCAGTTAGAGGAAAAGAGAATGCAATTGCAGAATATAACCAAGGTGCAGACGTAATTTTCCATGCAGCTGGTGGAACAGGAACTGGAGTAATTGAAGGAGCCAAAGCAATGGGAATCTATGCAATTGGTGTAGACTCAGATCAAGACTATGTAGCTCCGGGAACAGTACTTACTTCTATGATTAAAAATGTAGACCAGGCAGTTTTTGCAACAGTAAAAGATGTTAAAGAAGGAACTTTTAAAACTGGAGTAAATAGATTTGGTGTGGCTAACAATGGTGTAGGAATATCTAAACTTGAGTATACTAAAGATATTATCGGTGAAGAAAAAATACAAAAATTAGAAGAAATTAAGCAAGGTATAATTGATGGTTCAATCAAATTAAAATAATTTTTTAAAACCTAGGAAAACTCCTAGGTTTTTTTTATGTTTAAATTTCATAATTAAAACATAAAAAATATATCGAATATATAATGGATAGTTCCATTATTGAAAATAACTTTGAAAAATAACCTGATTATTTAGATAGGATCTGTTAAATTTTTTTATTATAGATTGAAAGGCTTTTAATGTTAAATTTTGTAAATATGTTTTATTTTAATTATTGAATAGGCTAAAAAAATATGATACTATAAATCTCAGAATAATATTTAACAGGAGGACAGATGAAAAAAATATTTATATTACTTACAGTAGTTTTTACTATACTTTTAACTGCATGTGGAGGGAAAACAGAGGAAACGAAAGATGTTAATGCGGAAAAACCTCTCAATGTTGGAATCGTTTTATCTACAGGTGGATTAGGAGATAAGTCATTCAATGATTCAGCTTACAGAGGACTTACTATGGCAGAGGAAAAATTAGGGATTAAATTTAAATATGTAGAGCCGGCTTCTCCAGCGGAAGATACACAATTTTTAAGAGAGTTTGCTGAAAATAACTATGATTTAGTAGTAGGTGTAGGGTTTTTAATGACAGATTCACTAGAAGCCGTAGCAAAAGAATTTCCAGATGTTAAATTTGCTATGATAGAAGGAGTTATAGATGCACCTAATGTAACTTCATTATTATTTGCAGAGGATGAAGGGTCATTCTTAGTAGGAGCTTTAGCAGCTATGATGACAAAGACTAATACAATTGGGTTTGTTGGTGGAATGGAAGTACCTATAGTTAAAAATTTTCAAAGAGGATATGTACAAGGGGCAAAATATATTAACTCTAATATTAAAATACAAACGTTATATACTACTGGACCAAATCCTTTTAACGATCCGGTTAGAGGAAAAGAAAATGCAATTGCAGAATATAATCAAGGTGCAGACGTAATTTTCCATGCAGCTGGTGGAACAGGAACTGGAGTAATCGAGGGAGCCAAAGCAATGGGGATCTATGCAATTGGTGTAGATTCAGATCAAGACTATGTAGCTCCGGGAACAGTGCTTACTTCTATGACAAAAAATGTAGACCAGGCAGTTTTTGCAACAATAAAAGATGTTAAAGAGGGAATTTTTAAAGCTGGAGTAAATAGATTTGGTATAGCTAATAACGGTGTGGGAACATCTAAATTTGAGTATACTAGAGATGTTATCGGTGAAGAAAAAATACAAAAATTAGAAGAGATTAAGCAAGGTATAATTGATGGTTCAATCAAATTAAAATAATTTTTTAAAACCTAGGAGTTTTCCTAGGTTTTTTTTTAGTTCAGTAAATTTTCCCCCCAAGGGCATCACTAAAATACTACTCGCAAGAAGTATCACCAAGATTTCTACTAGATAAAGAGTATCACCAAAGTCTCTAAAAATTTACAATGTAAATTAAGAACTTTGAGATAAAGATTATTACATAATCTAAGAATCTTGAGATATTAGTTTACTCTGTAAACATAGAATTTTGCGATAAAATTTATTAAAAGTTTAATTATGATTAACTGGATGCAACGTCACGTTGCTTTTTTTATTTATAAAATGGTTTCTAATAAGTTGATTTTTTTGTTATAATTAACTTATATTTAAAAAGTATAGAATTTTATAAGGTATTTTAAAAATAAAAAATTAATTAAGTAATAGAAGGGATGAAAAATTATGTGTGACGCTATATATATTCATATTCCATTTTGTGTGAAAAAATGCGGGTATTGTGATTTTCTTTCATTTTCATGTGAGGAAAAAAGTAAGGCAGACAGGAGTGAATATGTAGAAAAATTGATAGAGGAGATAAGGTTATATCCGAACTTAAGATATGATACCGTTTATTTTGGAGGAGGAACACCATCTCTATTAGAAGTAGAAGAGATCGAAAAGATCTTAGGTGAACTATCTATAAATAAAGGGGCTGAGATCACTCTGGAAGTAAACCCACAAACAGTGGATATGCAAAAATTAGAAGGATTCAAGAAAATAGGAATCAATAGGCTGAGTATTGGGATACAAAGTTTTAACGATGAAAAATTAAAAGTTTTAGGACGAATTCATAGTAAGGAGATAGCTCTCCGAACCTATAATGATGCTAGAAAAGCAGGGTTTGAAAATATCAGTATCGATCTGATTTTTGCTACGCCTGATCAGACTATTGCGGAACTTGAAGAAGATTTAGAGATAGTTGAAAGAATCTCTCCGGAGCATATATCTATATATTCCTTAATCTGGGAGGAAGGGACAAAATTTATGGATCTTTTAGACAGTGGAAAATTAAACCCTTTGGATAATTCTTTGGAAGCAAAGATGTATGAATTAATAATAGAAAGGCTGAAAAAAATAGGATATCTTCATTATGAGATATCTAATTTTGCAAAACAAGGATACGAAGGAAGACATAACAGTAAATATTGGAAAAATGTAGAATATATAGGAGTTGGACTGGGAGCTTCTGGATATTATAAAGGGATTAGATATAAAAATGAGATAGAGCTGTCTGATTATTATAAAAAGATAGGTACAGCTGAAAAACCTTTAATGGAAGAAGAAGAGGTCAGTGAGAAAGACAGGATAGAAAATTATTATATTTTGGGACTCCGTCTTCTAAATAAAGGGATAGAGGCAGAAGATAACCTTTACTTTGAAAAAATAAAGAAATTGTGTGAAAAAGGATATTTAAAAAATGAAGAAGGCAGGTATAAGCTGACATCTAAGGGGCTTATGTTTGCAAATGATGTTTTTGTAGAGATCATGGAATAGAGGGGGATTAATGGGAATAAAAGAAAATATTTTAGAATTAAAAAATGAGATAGAAAAATACTCACCTAATCCAGGGAAGGTAACACTGCTGCCCACTACAAAATATGTAGATGCTTATGGTGTTTTAGAGGTAGTGAAGGCAGGCTGCATAGTTGTAGGAGAAAATAGGGTACAGGCTTTGGAAGAAAAAAGAAATATTTTAGAAGATTTAGAAACAGGAGATATAAAATGGCATTTTATTGGAAATTTACAAAAAAATAAAGTGAAATATATTGCACCATATATTGAGATGATTCATTCTGTGAATAAGATCTCTCTGGCGAGTGAGATCGATAAAAGAGCTAAACAAAATAATAGAAGGATAAAAGTATTGTTAGAGGTAAATATATCCAAAGAGGAAAGTAAAGAGGGGTATTCAATAGAAAGACTATACGAGGAATTGCCAGACCTTTTAAAATTTGAAAATATAGAGATCTGTGGTCTTATGACTATGGCTCCTTTTACTGAAGAAGAAGAAGTAGTAAGGAAGGTTTTTTCAGACCTAAAAAAATTGAAAGATGAATTAAATGAAACGCATTTTAATGGTAGCCTGGTAGAGCTTTCTATGGGGATGACAAATGATTATAAGGTAGCTCTTTCAGAGGGGGCAACAATACTTAGAGTTGGAAGTAAGATATTCAAGTAGGAGGAGAAATTATGGAATTATTTAAAAATTTTAAACAGGTATTAGGTTTTGAAGGGACAGAAGAATTAAATGAAATTGAAGATGATATAATGGTTGAAATGGATGGAGAAGAAAAAGAGGAAGAGGAGTTATCCGTTCCATCTTCACCTACAGCTACACCGAGTTTAAAGAGTAATGTATATAAAAACAGTGAAAATATAAGTGATTATCAAACTATTTTTGTCAGTCCTATTAATTTTGAAGAGTGTAAAAAAATTGCTAATTATATAAATAAAGAAAAGATTGTAACGGTAAATTTAGAGAGTTTAAGCAATGAATCAGCTCAGAGGATGTTAGATTTTTTAAGTGGAGCTATGGAAGTAAAGAAAGCTAGGTTTATAACTGTGAGTAAGAAGGTATATGTATCTGTACCAGATGGAATAAAATCCTATGTAGAAGATGAAAACAACGAAATATTTGGATAGAAAAAAAAGATTCTAACGTCTAAGGAGTTAGAATCTTTTTTTAATTTAAAAATATTAAGAGAGAAATTAAAAAAGGTTGCATATGGTATAGGACCATGTTATAACATATTGAAAATAGTCGAAACTAATTAAAATATTGTTTTAGGAGGCATGAAAATGGATTTAAGAAAAGATCCTATACTAAAATTATTTCTAAATTATCTGCTGCCATCGGTGGCAGGGACATTATCTGTGGGGATATTAATTTTTATAGATACTTTATTTATAGGTCGTGGTATAGGAAGTTTAGGGTTAGCAGCTCTGACCACGGCAGTACCTATGTTTACTCTGTATTCATCTATAGGGTTATTGCTGGGTATGGGAGGAGCTACTGTAGGAGCGATAGAGTTAGGTCGTGGAAAAAAAGATAGTTTAAAAATAGCTTTTACCAATGCATTACTACTAGCTGTAGGATTAAGTGTTGTATTGACAATAATACAGCAGTTTTTTTTGAGGGACATAGTAAATGGATTAGGAGCTACTCCAGAAATTTATAGTATGGTAAGATCGTATTTAAATGTGATATCACTGTTTACATGTTTTTATTTAATACCTCATACTATGAATTTATTTATCAGAAATGATAATAATCCAAATTTGGCCATGATAGGGATGATGGTTTGCGGAGTAACAAATATTGTTTTAGATTATATATTCATATTTATATTTAAGTGGGGGATGATAGGGGCAGCTGCAGCTACAGGAATAGCTCAACTGACCTATACCTTGGTTTTAGCAACTCACTTTATTAGTTCGAAAAATACATTGAGAATAATAAAAGACGGGATTGATATTAAAATATTAAAAAGAATAGTAAAAATAGGATTTCCAAGCTTTATAACAGATGCATTTGGAGGGATAGTAATTTTTTTATTGAATGGAATATTATTTAAACTCAGTGGATCGATAGGAGTTTCTGCCTATGCTATCATACTTAATATAAATTGGATGATCTATCTTTTGTATTTAGGTATATCCCAGGCATCCCAGCCCATCATAAGTATAAATTACGGGAGTAATTTAAAAAGTCGCTTAAATGAGATGTTGAAAATAGGAGCAATAACTTCATTTTGTCTAGGGATATTGATATATATAGGAGTTGTTTTTTATAGGGAAGAATTGGTAAACTTATTTGTTAATGAAAATAAGGAACTTACAGAGGTTGCAACAAATGGATTCCCATTATTTTTTATAGCTATAATTTTTATGGGGTTCAATCTATTTATGGGAACTTATTTTCAAGCTGTGGAGCAGACAAAAATTTCAATGTTTGTAATGTTTCTTAGGGGCCTTGGGGTGACTGTGTTACTATTATATCCAATGGCTAGATTCTATGGGATAGAGGGCGTTTGGTTAACTCTGCCATTTGCGGAAATGATAACTACCGGTTTAATTATTTGGTGGATAAAGAAAAAAATGGTATAATGTTTTATTTACTAATGAAGTAAAAAAACAATTTATTTAGAGGGGATAAAACTCCTTGAGCATTTTAAAAGGACGGTGGAACAAAAGATGAAAGCATTAGCACTTTTTTCAGGTGGATTAGACAGTAGTCTAGCTATTAAGTTAGTACAAAAGCAGGGGATAGAGGTTATAGCACTTAATTTTGTATCTCATTTTTTCGGTGGAAAAAACGAGAAAGCGGATAATATGGCTAAACAATTGGGAGTAAAATTAGAATATGTAGATTTTAGTGAGATTCATACAGAATTGGTTAAAAATCCTCCAAGTGGAAGGGGGAAAAATATGAATCCATGTATCGATTGTCATGCTCTTATGTTTGAAAAAGCGGGAGAATTATTAGAAAAATATGGAGCTAGTTTTTTGATATCTGGAGAGGTTTTAGGACAAAGACCCATGTCACAAAATTTTAGTTCATTGAATAGAGTTAAAAAATTATCTGGTGTAGATTTAGGAGAGTTAATAGTAAGGCCGCTATGTGCTAAATTATTACCTATTACAAAACCAGAGGAATTAGGATGGATAGACAGAGAACAACTTATGGATATTAACGGAAGAAGTAGAAAAGCTCAGCTAGAATTAGTAGAAGAGTGGGGAATTGTAGAATATCCAACTCCTGGCGGGGGATGTATGTTGACAGAGCCAAACTATTCTAAAAGGTTAAGAACTTTAGAGGGGGATGGATTTCTAGAAGATAAATTCTCATTCCTATTTCATTTAGCAAAAAGAGGAAGGTTCTTTAGAGTAGAGAGTGGTAAATATCTATTTGTCGGAAGGGAAAAGGATGATAACTTCAAACTTTCTGAATATAAAAAATATGGAAGTCTTTATATTGCAGGAGCAGGAACTCCGGGACCTGCTATCGTAGGATATGGAGACCTGACTGAAGATCAAATTACCTTAGCTAAGAATTTATTCTCAAGATATTCTCAGGCTAAGGGGAAGAAAAAGATTCAAATAGTTATGAATGAAAAGATTGTAGATGTAGAAGAGGCGGATTTAGAGAAATTAGCTGAAGATATAAAAAAATATTTAGTATTATAAGTAGTGATAAGGTTACAGACAAATTGAGTCTGTAACCTTATTTTTTTTTAAACAAAAAAATGAGGATTCATTCATTTTTTGAATGGTGAAAAATTTATTTTGTTTGAAAAATGAGAAGTTTCTTAGTGAAACCTATATGTTATATATATTATATATATAATTCATAGTGTTCAGTATATTAAAATATACTTAAATGATTAATTTTTAGACAAAAAGTTTGGATTTAGACGATTAATGTATTAATATAAAAGTGAAAGATATATTCAATTGATCAATAATACATATAAATTTAATAGTGGTAGATTGAGAGGCCTTTTTTTACGACATTTATTTTAAATAAAAAAATTGTTATGTTCCTGCGTTTAATATATTATGAGTATGGTGTAAAAAAGATATAAAATATATGCGTTAAAAAGATATTAGGAGTGTGAAGTAAAAAAATGGAATTAAATGTTAAAAGACCTGTTTGGGTAGAGGTTAATTTAGATAGTCTAGGACACAATATGAGAGAGATAAAAAAGCATATAAAACCAGGAACTGAGGTCATGGCAGTAGTAAAAGCTGATGCATATGGCCATGGAGCTTTGGGAGTTATAGATACATTAAAAGCAGAAAATATAAATAAATTTGCAGTGGCAGTATTGTCAGAAGCTATAGAGATAAGAAACAAAGATAAGGAGATACAGATTATATTACTGGGATATACTCCCGATGCCAACTTAGAGGAGGTAATTAAATGGGATATTACTCCTACAATATACTCCCTCAGACAGGCTAAAGTATTGGATGAATTAGCCAGACAACATGGGAAAAAAATTGCAGTACACATAAATGTAGATACAGGGATGCATAGGGTAGGATTACCTATAAAATATAGGACAGTAGAAGTTATAAAAGAGATAAGTGAGATGGATAACCTATATTTAGAAGGGGTATACACCCATTTTGCAGTGGCTGATGAATCGGATAAATGGTATACGTTAAAACAGGTAGAGGAATTTAAATATATAATAGAGGAATTGAAAAAATTAGGAATAGAAATACCTATAAAGCATGTATCAAATAGTGCAGCTATATTGGATCTACCGGAATTTAACTATGATATGGTAAGGGCAGGACTCCTCATGTATGGACACTATCCATCGGAAGTGCAGGAGAAAGATAAAGTAATTGATTTGAAACAGGTGATGTCCCTGCACAGTAAGATCTACCATATAAGAACTCTGGAAAAAGGAGAATCGATAAGTTACGGACTTACATATACGGTAAACAGACAATCCCGGACAGGACTTATACCTATCGGGTATGCAGACGGATACAGCCGTGGACTCAGTAATAAAGGAAGAGTAATTATCAAGGGTAAAAATGCAGTAGCCAGGGTGGCTGGTGCCATCTGTATGGATAAATTTGTGGTAGATATTACAGGCTTAGATGTAGATGGAGGAGATGAAGTTATCTTATTTGGAGAAGATGAATATAATAGAGTAACTCCAGAAGAGATAGCTAATATATTGGGAACGATAAGTTATGAAGTTTTATGTAATGTAAGTAAAAGAGTTCCCAGAGTGTATAAAAAAGATAAGAAAATTGTAGAGATAAAGGATGAGGTGTTAGATAAGATAAACTTAAATTTTTAATTTTCGCCACAGGCGCTAAGGGGGTAAAAGATGAGAAACATTAAGGTAGCAATATGGGGATTTGGAGCAATGGGAAGTGGGATGGCTAAGGCACTCCTGAACAAAAAAGGGATAGAGATTGTAGGTGTATGCGACCTTCATCCAGACAGAGTAGATAAAGAGATGCATGAGGTTTTAGGTTTAAATAAGGGAGATAGAACTCCGGTTTATATAAATGGAAATATAGATGAGGTATTGAAAGAAAAGTCTTGTGATGTGTGTTTGTGTGCCACAGATTCATTTGTAAAAAAAGCATTTCCTAGACTAAAGTTAGTTTTAGAAAAGAAGATAAATGTAATATCTACAGCAGAAGAGATGTCATATCCAAAGGCACAGAGCCCGAAAGAAGCTTTGGAATTAGATAGAATAGCCAAAGAAAATGGTGTATCAATACTGGGAACAGGGATAAATCCAGGACTTATGATGGACCTATTGGTATTGACATTGACAGGAGCTATGACAGATCTTACACATATAAAATCAGAGAGAATAAATAGTTTATCTCCATTTGGTCATGCAGTTATGGAGGAGCAGGGAGTAGGGCTTAGTAAGGAAGAGTTTATAGAGCAAGATAAGGCGGGAACTTTGGCAGGACATGTTGGGTTTGAAGAATCTGTAAATATGATGACAGATGCAGTAGGATGGAAATTAGACGGGCCGTTAAAAACTTCTATGGCTCCTATAGTGACAAATGTTCCTCGTGAAACACAGTATATTAAAGTGGATGCAGGATACGTAGCTGGTTGCTCTATGCTAGGAGATGGATACGTAGATGGTGAGAAGAAAGTAGAGATGGTTCATCCGCAACAAATAGAACCACAATTAGGAGGAGTGGAAACAGGTGACTATATTACATTGACTGGAACTCCTAATGTCAATATGGCGATTACTCCTGAGATAGACGGAGGGATAGGAACTATAGCGATGTGTATCAACATGATACCGCAAATTATAAACTCCAGACCTGGATTAAAAACAATGATTGATCTGCCTATCCCTAGATGTATAGTAGGAGATTATAGGGATATGATAGAGGTAGAACTTAATTAGTGAAAACTAAAAATTAAGATCAAGAATTAGAATTTTTACCTAGATTGAAAAACTAAACCAGAATAAAGGAGTTAGTTTTTCAATCTGATCTTGTAAAATGCGAATGGGAGGGAGAGTTATGATTGCTAAAAAAGGTGACTGGGTAATGGTCTACAACATAGTATTGGAGCCAAAAGATAGAGCTCCTCAAATACCGGAGGATACTAAAAAGGTTCCGTTGGAGATGTGGATAAAGGGATTTTTATTGGAAGATACTGCAGTAGGAGAGATGGCAGATATAGAAACGATAGTAGGAAGAAAGGTTAGCGGAAAATTGGTGGAAATCCATCCTAACCATAAACACAACTATGGAAACCATGTACCTGAAATTTTACAGATAGGAAAAACCCTGAAGGAACTACTTTTTTGCGGGGAGGGGAAATAATGGATAAAAGTTATAATGCTGTGATGTCTAGAAAGACAGAGATAATGAAAAAAGCTGTAGGAATAGATTATAATACCTTTGAGAAGGAAGGGATAGAGTTTGACTATGAAGCAATGATGAGAGAAGCTGGGTATTCATTGGAAGAGATAAAAAAAATACAGGGTGAAACCGGAGTAGGAAATACTCCTATATATGAACTCAGAAATTTAACTAATTTAGCCAGAAAAATGGCCCCGGCTGGAAAGGGAGCCAGAATATTCTTAAAAGATGAGGCATCTAATCCATCTGGAAGTTTTAAAGCCAGACGTGCTGCCACAGCAGTATATCATGCTAAAAAGCTGGGATATAAAGGAGTTATTGCTGCAACTTCCGGAAACTATGGAGCCGCAGTAGCATCTCAGGCAGCTATGCTGGGGTTAAAGTGTATAATAGTGCAGGAGTGCTATGACAGTAATGGAAAAGGTCAGCCTGAAATTGTAGAAAAAGCCAGAAAATGTGAGGCATATGGGGCTGAGGTAGTTCAATTGACTGTAGGACCTGAATTATTTTATTCATTCCTAAATTTACTGGAAGAAACAGGATATTTTAATGCTTCACTCTATACTCCCTTTGGTATAGCAGGGGTAGAGACACTGGGATCGGAATTGGTAGAGCAGATAGTTGAAAAAACCGGTAAACAACCTGATGTAGTGGTGTGTACCAATGCAGGAGGAGGAAATCTTACTGGAACTGCCCGTGGAATTATAAAAGCAGGGGCAGAAGGTATAAAAGTAGTAGGAGCAAGTGTAAATTTAAAGGGACTGCATATGGCATCGGACAGCGATTTTAATAAGAAATCATTTACAACAGGACATACTGGGTTTGGGATACCATTTACAACTAATCCAGACAGATCAGATGTACCCAGATCGGCAGCCAGACCTCTTAGATATATGGATAGATATGTAACGATAACTCAGGGAGAAGTATTTTATATGACAGAATCTCTGGCTCAGTTAGAAGGGCTCGAAAGGGGACCGGCAGGGAATACATCTTTAGCAGCAGCTTTTTCCATAGCCCAGGAGATGGATAAAGAGCAGATAATAGTAGTACAGGAAACAGAGTATACAGGTGCAGGGAAGCATATTCAGCCACAGTTATCCTTTGCAAGGGATAATGGAATAGATCTGCATTTTGGTGACCCAAGAGATGAAGTACCTGGGAAGAGTATAATATTACCGGAACATCCAAATATGATAAAAGCTATCGATTTAGATATGGATAAGATAAGAAGATCGTATATAAAAAATATGGTTAACAAAAAATCTGACAGCAGACAATTTACTGATGAAGAACTAAGCTATATTGCCCTTGAGACAAACTTAACACTAGAAGAAGTAAAAGGAAGATTAAAATAAAAATTATGTAAAAAAAGAAGGTAAAGAAAATTCTGATAGCAGTGAATTTACTGCTGAAGAACTCAATTATATTGCTCTTGAGACCAAAATGACAATAAATAAAAAAATTAAGGAGCTGAATATTTTGAAAACAAAAATAATAGGGGTACCATTAAATTTTGGAGCCAATAGGTGTGGTTTAGAATTTAGTATAAATAACTTTATAGAGAAATATCCAAAATATAGAGATAAGATAGAAGTTTTAGAGGTAGAGAGACAGGAAGAAGATTTTTCCATAAAAGGAGCTAAATATCTGAATACAGTAGCAAAAACTTGTGAAGAGTTGGCTGTGAGGGTAAATAAGATAATAAAAGATGGAGATTTTCCTATTAGTTTGGGAGGAGATCATGCTATAGCCATAGGAAGTATAGCCGGGGTGGCCAAGGAAAAAGAGATCGGTATATTATGGATGGATGCTCATGGAGACATGAATACACCTGAGATAAGTGGAACAGGGCATATACATGGGATGCCGTTAGCTACATCTGTAGGACATGGACATTCTAAATTGATAGATTGTTTCTACAATGGAACTAAGGTAAAAAAAGAAAATGTAATCTTATTTGGAACGAGAGATATAGATGAGAAGGAACAAAAATTAATCGATGAATTGGGAATCAAAAATTATACCTGGAAGATGATAGCAGAGATGGGGTTTGAAAAAGCCTTAGGTGAGGTAAAAGAGTTTTTTAAAGGTAGAAACCTGCATATCAGTTTTGATCTGGATGGGATAGATCCTGCAGAGATAACAGCTGTTGGAACACCTGTTGCAGGAGGACTTAGTCGTGAAATGGGGAAGACCCTCATATCTGAGATGATAGATACGGCATCTGTAACATCTATAGATATAGTGGAATATAATCCAATATATGAAAAGGAAGCAGAAACTTCTGAATATGTAGATGAACTGCTTCAGTTAATAGAAAAAAAGATAGATTAAATCTAATAATAATAGAGGTAGTCCAAATGGCTATCCTTGAAGTTTAACCATAGCAATAGGGGGGATAAGATGAAAGGATATTTAAAAAGAGAAGATGATTTCTCCACAAGAAGAAAACATCTGCATAATTTAACAGATGAAGAATTAAAAAATAGATTTTGGGAGTTAGCAGAAAAATTAGTGGACCCAATGTTAGATCTGGCTAAGACCCATACTACACCATCAATTGAGAGATCCGTGCTTCTCAGAATGGGATTTTCAAGTATAGAAGCTAAGCCTTTGGTAGACGGAGCAATAGATAGAGGACTTATGGGCAAGGGTGTAGGTCACTTAGTATATAAGGTATCAGAAGAAAAGAAAATTTCTATCCGACAAGCAGGGGAAGAGATGATAGAGGGGAACCATTGGGATACCCTTATGGAAATCTTTAAGGGAGGTAAAAAATAATGAAAAAATTAATACCAACTGAAAAAATGGACATAAGAGAAATATTAAATGACCTTGAAAACTACAGACCCAAGAGAAGAGGCTGGACTTGGAGAAAGAAAGTAGAAAATTTAAAGATGGGAGCATTTGAATTTACTGACTGCTCAGAACCATTAAAAAATTCTATAGGGATCCCGGCAGCTAGATATTTTGATAATTTAGACCCGCAACCTGCAGAAGTAATCACAACAGAGATAGCATCAGGAAGGTTTGAAGATGATATCAGAAGGATGAGGATGGCAGCATGGCATGGAGCAGATCATCTTATGGTAATCAGAACAGCTGGACAATCTCATTTTGATGGTTTGATAGAGGGGACACCACAAGGAATTGGAGGAGTACCTATCACGAGAAAGCAAGTAAGAGCACAGAGAAAAGCTTGTGATCTGATAGAAGAAGAGGTAGGAAGACCAATAAACTACCATTCATATGTATCTGGAGTAGCAGGACCTGACGTAGCAGTAATGTTTGCAGAAGAGGGAGTAAATGGAGCTCATCAAGATCCTCAATACAATGTACTTTATAGAAATATAAATATGGTGAGATCATTTATAGATGCAGCAGAATCAAAAAAAATAATGGGCTGGGCTGAAATGGCTCAAATAGATGGAGCCCATAATGCCAATGCAACAGCTAGAGATGCATGGAAGGTAATGCCGGAACTTATGGTTCAGCATGGACTTAATTCTATATTTTCTTATAAATCAGGTATAAAGAAAGAAAATATATGTTTATCTACAGTACCTCCTACAGCAGCACCGGCACCATCTATGAAATTTGACCTGCCATATGCAGTAGCTCTGAGAGATTTATTTACAGAGTATAAGATGAGAGCTCAGATGAACACAAAATATATCACTTCATCATCTAGAGAAGCTACAGTTACCCATGTAATGAATATGATGATCTCTAGGTTGACAAGTGCGGATATTCAATCTACAATCACACCTGACGAAGGTAGAAATGTACCTTGGCATGTATATAATATAGAGGCCTGTGATACAGCTAAACAGACTTTAGTAGGGCTGGATGGGTTACTGGAGATGGTAGAGATAAGAAAAGACGGATACCTTCCAAAAATGGTAAGAGAATTAAAGGAAAGAGCTGTACTTTATCTGGAAGAGATGATGGAAACAGGTGGGTATTTTGAAGCTGTAGAGAAGGGATTCTTTGTAGATTCCGGTAATTATCCTGAGAAAAATGGTGATGGAATAGGCAGGAAAAAAGATGGCGGAGTAGGAGCTGGAAGAGTATTCGCAAGAGATGAAGACTATATGGCACCTGTAACAGGTCATTTTGGGAATAATAATATAGATCAATATGGAGCTGAAAATCCAGCTGATTTAATCGGTGGATGCACATTTGAAGACCCGGATAAGATTGTATATATCGATGAATTAGATGATGTAGACAACGTAAATGTAAGGATGGCAGAAAATGAGGAATATAGATCTACATCAAAGATTAAACCAGAGGTAGAATGGCTGGCTGACGGTACTGTACAGATAGAGTTATTCCTGCCTACAAGTCAAAGGGTAGCAGAATTTGCAGCTATTGAATTTGCTAAAAAAATGAACCTGACAAATCCAGAGGTAATCCATTCTGAAGTTATGCATATAAGTGAGGGAACTAGAATCCAGGTAAAAGGAAAGGTTGAATTTGATCTGGATCTAGAGAGTTTAGTAATACCACCAGAAGCAGAAGTTATGTCAGATGATGAGATCAGAGAATTAGTAGAAAAATATGATATGAAGATAGTGGCAGGAACAGTAGGAGAAGATGAACATTCAGTAGGACTTCGTGAAGTTATAGATATAAAACATGGAGGAGTAGAAAAATTTGGAATGGAAGTTGAATATTTAGGAACTTCTGTACCTTGTGAGAAACTAATTGATGCAGCAGTAGAATTAAATGCAGATGTAGTTTTAGCTTCTACAATCATATCCCATGATGATATTCACTATAAGAATATGAAAAAGTTACATGAATTAGCTATTGAAAAAGGTATCAGAGATAAGATAATTATCTGTGCTGGCGGTACTCAGGTAACCCCTGAAATAGCTAGAAAAAATGGTATGGATGAAGGTTTCTCAAAGAACGACAGGGGAGTAAATGTAGCTTCATTCTTGGTAAAAAGAAAGAAAGAGATGATGGAAAAATAGAGTTACTTTTCTAAATAAATGTTTTACCCTTCATAGGAGGGGGCCTGCAGCAGTAGTTTTAATATAAAAATTACTGCTTGGGTTTCTTTCTTTGAGGTTCCCATTTAAAGTTGAGTATTTAATATATTTAATTTGATATTCCAGGAAGATATCACAAAAGAAAGAGGGTAGAGGAGCAGAGATATGAAAATAGATGTTTTGGTAGCAGAGATAGGAAGTACTACAACAGTTGTTAATGCCTTTGGAAATTTAAATGGAGAAAGTCCAAAATTTATAGGGCAGGGACAAGCTCCTACCACGGTAGATCAAGGGGATGTTAATCTGGGTCTTATGGATGCTACATATGATCTAGAAGAAAAACTGGGGATTAAAGAGTTGGAATATGATGAGTTCTTAGCTACAAGTAGTGCAGCAGGGGGCTTGAAGATGACTGTTCATGGATTGGTGTACGATATGACAGCTAAAGCAGCAAAGGAAGCGGCACTAGGAGCAGGAGCAAACATTCATATGGTAACATCGGGAAAATTGAGAAGAACAGATCTAAAGGAGATAGAAAAAATAAGACCGAATATAATTTTACTTGCTGGAGGAGTGGATTATGGTGAGCGGGACACAGCTCTATACAATGCAGAACTTCTAGCTAAACTTGATTTGGATACTCCTATAATATATGCAGGAAATATTCAGAATTGTGAGGAGATAAAATTAATATTTGAGGACTATGGGAAAGAAAAACTTTTAAAAATAGTAGAAAATGTATATCCAAAAATAGATCGGTTAAATGTAGAGCCTGTAAGACGTGTAATTCAAGATGTTTTTGAAGAGCATATAATTCATGCTCCAGGGATGGAGAGGGTAAGAGATATAGTAAGCGGGCCTATAGTACCTACGCCGGGAGCTGTAATGGAATCCTCTAAGATCTTAAAAGAAGTTATAGGAGATCTGGTCACTATAGATGTGGGAGGAGCAACTACGGATATCCACTCGGTAACTGACGGCAGTGAGGAGATAACGAGGATTTTAATCTCTCCAGAACCTGTAGCCAAAAGAACTGTAGAGGGGGATCTAGGAGTATACGTAAATATGAGAAATATAGTTGAGATAGTCGGGGAAAAAAACTTAGCCAAGGAATTATCTGTTGAAGAAGATGAATTGACAGAGCATCTTTTGAATTTCCCTCCTATTCCTAAAAGTGAAATGGAGATAAAAATAGTAGAGATCTTGACAGAAAAAGCAGTGATTATGTCGGTTCATCGGCATGCTGGGGGATATAGACATCTCTTTGGTGAAACTAAAAAAACTCTGGCTGAGGGAAAAGATCTGACCAGTATTAAGTGGATAATAGGGACTGGGGGAGCGTTAACCCGTATACCTAATAGAATAGAGATCTTAAAAAAAGTAGCTATGAGTAATAAGGGAGATAAACTCCTGCCTACGCCAGAGGCAAAATTATTGATAGATAATGATTATATTATGGCTTCTTTGGGAGTCCTTTCAAAATATAATAAAGAATCAGCAGTTAGATTGTTGAAAAAAAGTTTAAAAATAGAGGAGGTGGAAACTTTATGACTGAATACCCAAGAGTAGTAGTAGATCTAAGTAAGATCGGAGAAAATGTAAAATTTTTGACAAAAAAATGCAAGGAATCCCAAATAGATGTAGTGGGAGTAACCAAGGTTTTTTCAGGGAGTATAGAGATAGCTAAGGTATTGGTAGAGGGAGGAGTAAGATATTTAGGAGATTCTAGAGTGGAAAATTTAAAAAAATATGAAAACCTGGATGTTCCCAAGATAATGATTCGTTTGCCAATGAGATCTCAGATAAAAGAGGTGATAAAACACGTAGATATAAGTTTAAACAGTGAAATATCTACTATAGCTCTTTTGAATGAAGAGGCCGGCAAACAGTATAGAGTCCATAGAATCATCCTGATGCTTGAATTAGGAGATCTTCGAGAGGGGATCCTGCCAGAAGATGTAGAGAGGTATATGGAACAAATAAATTCTATGAAAAATATTAAATTAGAGGGAATAGGTGTGAATCTAACGTGTTACGGAGGAATTATTCCTAGTTTCGATAATTTAGGGCAATTAGAAAAAGTTTCAGATTTAATAGAGGAAAAATATAATTTAAAGCTAAATATTATATCAGGGGGAAATTCCAGCAGTTTGGATCTATTGTGGAAAAACAACATGCCTCCTAAAATAAATAACTTAAGGCTGGGGGAATCACTTATCTTTGGTCGTGAAACGGCTTATGGAAAAGATCTCGAGGGCTGTTTCTATGATAGTGTAAAATTAGAAGTAGAAATAATAGAGTTAAAGGAAAAGCAATCTTATCCAGTTGGGGAGATCGGACTCAATGCTTTTGGAGAAAAACCTGTATTTGTCGATAGAGGAAAGAGAAAAAGGGCTATTTTGGCTATTGGAAAACAAGATGTAGATCAGTCTAATTTAGAACCAATGGATGAAAAGTTAATAATATTAGGTGCCAGCAGTGATCATTTGGTGTTGGATGTAACTGATTCAAAAAGGGAATATAAGGTAGGAGATATCGTGGAATTTAAGCTAGATTATGGATCTCTTTTACAGTTGACCACGTCACCCTATGTGAAAAAGGTATTTGATTAAATTTGACAAAGTTAATAGATTATTATAGAATAACTCTCAGAAAAGAAAAATTTAGATAGAGGTTGCAAATATTAAAAAGTAATTTTAGGCTAGTTATGACAAGCTTTGACCCTGAGATGAAAGGTAAATTTGCCGAAATGCGAAGAAAAAAGTCAGAATTCTTTGTGTTGGGATTATGGAGAATACCCATAAGACTGTCACCATATAAAATTGGTGATGTGCTATTAAATGATTTTGAGCATAGACCTTATTTAAGTTTTATTGTTGGAGTTATTGGTAGCGTTATCGATAGCTCTTTTTTGTTACTTATAAAAAAAAACAGGAGGGAATTGATTATGGGGAGTAAGATGAAAAAGGAAACGACATTTATGTATGCACTGATACCATTGTTATTCTTAATAGGTAGTTTATTTTATGCAATTCAAATTGCACACATTGACGTACACATACCTATCTTAGTATCGGCATTTTTTGCAGCTGGAGTAGCTATATTTGGTTTAAATTACACATGGAAAGAGATAGAAGAAGGAATGGTTGAAACTATTAAGATGGCTTTAGGTGCAATTATAATTCTTATGATAATTGGAATGGTAGTAGGAACTTGGATTCAGTCTGGTGTAGTACCAACTATGATATTTTATGGATTAAAGATCTTGTCACCTGGAATATTTTTACCGGCAACAGTTATCATATGTGCTATTGTATCGGTAGCAACAGGTTCATCATGGACAACAGCGGCAACAGTAGGTATAGCACTTATTGGTGTAGGAGAGGGACTTGGAATACCTAGAAATATAGTAGCCGGTGCAATTATTTCCGGAGCATATATGGGGGATAAATTATCACCATTATCAGATACAACAAATTTAGCACCAGCAATGGCAGGAGCTACACTATTTGAGCATATTAAGCATATGTTGTATACAACAGTACCTAGTTTCATTATCTCTATAATTTTATTTGGATTTATTGGAAGTAAATATACAGGATCTGCGCTAAATACAGAGATGATTGATGGAATATTAGCTACTCTAAGTGGAAACTTTAATATTAGCCCATTATTATTATTAGTACCGATTATTGTTATCGGAGCAGTAATAATGAAAGTTCCTGCAATACCTGGATTATTCGGTGGAGCTATCCTGGGTGGAATAGCAGCAATGGTCTTCCAAGGAGCGTCATTGGGATCAGTATTTTCAACTTTACACTATGGTTATTCAGCTGAATCGGGATTACCGATGGTAGACGACCTATTAAATAGAGGGGGATTAGACTCTATGATGTGGACTGTTTCACTAATTCTTTGTGCTATGATCTTAGGTGGAATAATGGAAAAGACACAAATGTTAGCAACTTTAGCAATGAAGATTTTATCTGTAGCACACTCTACTGGAAACTTGATCTTAGTAACTATATTGACACCGATTTTTGTAAACTCAATAGCAGGAGATCAATATCTTTCAATAGTTGTACCAGGAAGAATGTTTAAAGATGCATATACAGAGAAGGGATTACACCCTAAAAATCTTTCGAGATCACTAGAGGATGCAGGAACACTGACATCACCATTAATTCCTTGGAACACATGTGGAGCTTATATGATAGCTACCTTAGGGCTGGCACCATGGACTTATGTTCCGTATTGTTTCTTAAACTTAATCAATCCAATTATAGCTATAATCTATGGATATACAGGATTTTCAATTGAGAAGGTAGAAAAGGAAAAAGTAGAAGCAGAAGCATAAAAAAAATAAATCCCTCCTAATTTTAGGAGGGATTTTTACTTTAAAGAATATGATATAATATCTGTATTATAATTTTTAGGAGTGGTTAAATGAATCAGGTGATTTTAAGTTTATATTTTTTCTTAGTTATCTTTATAGGATATAGTTCTTACAAAAAAATTAGAGGAACGAAAGACTATTTTATAGCCGGAAAAGATGCCGGTGTGAAAGAAATTGCGGGAAGTCTTTTGGCCACAGTATTAGGAAGTTCAGCGATTATAGGAAGTGTTAATTTTTCTTATGCCAATGGATGGGCCGGCTCTTGGTTTATGCTCTGTGCAGCTTTAGGCCTTTTAGGCCTTTTACCCCTGGTAGACAGGTTAAAAAAATATAAAAGTTATAATTTACCGGAACTAATGGGAGAGTTTTATGGAAATGAGGTAAAGGTTCTGTCATCTATTATCATCCCCATTGCATGGATAGGTATAGTCGCAGCCCAGATAATGGGATCGGCTAAGATAATCTCTATTTTTGTGGATATAAACTATTCTACTGCAGTTATTATAAGTGGTCTGGTATTTATTGCCTATACGTTTTTAGGGGGTCAATTATCCATTATAAAAACAGATTTTATTCAGTTTTTATTTATAATAGCTGGAGTTATTCTTTGTTTTACCTATATCTTAAAAGGTGGAGGAGATATAGGCGGAGTGGGAATGATCAATGAAAAATTTGGTTATTTAGATCTTTTTATCATGATCCTTACCTATTCATCTACTTTTTTAGTGGGACCTGATATCTATTCCAGAATATTTTGTGCCAGGGATGAGGAGACGGCTAAACAAGCTATAAAATTATCCATTGTAATCTTAATTCCATTGGGCTTTATTCTAGCAGGGATAGGAGTTTATGTGAGTTCAAATTACGGGGTAGATATAGTAAAGGGATCTGTGTTGATGTTTTTAGCAGACAGAGTATTGCCCCAGCCAATAGTAATCTTACTTTACTTTGGACTGTTATCGGCAGTTATCTCCTCAGCAGATACGACCCTGCTTACTGCTTCCTCTACTTTTGCCCAGATCTTTATGAGGAACTTGAGGGAGGAGAAATCCATTAAATTAACCAGGGTATTCATCCTTATTTTTGGTGGATTTTCTATACTGGTGGCATTGAAATTTACCTTTATATTGCCGACTATGCTCCTTGCTCTGGCGGTCTATTCAGGAGCCTTTATAGTACCATGCCTGGCAGGAATTATAGGATATAGGTGTGAAAAAAAATATGCTATATCAGGAATTTTATTGGGAGGAGGTCTGGCTCTCTGCGGTAAATTAATGGGAGGAACATCAGGAAATCTCATAATTATTTTTTCATTCTTGATGAACTTTATAATCTTGGCAGTGGGAAGGCCTAGAGAGGTTAGAGTAAAAAGTTAGTAAATAAATAAAAAAACCTCCTAAACTTAGATAATTCTAAGTTTAGGAGGTTTTTTATTATATTGCTGTAATTTTTATGATTCGACTTTTAAAATCTCCAATACTTTCATTTAAAGGAGATGTTCCAAAAAAGGTTTTTCCAAAAATTAATCCTGAGTTCATAAGTTCGTCCCCCTTACCTTTTTTATTTTGAATGGAGGAATCACTTTCAACTTTATATTCAAGATCAGGGTCTAAGCCTGTTAATTTTAAACGATCAAAGCCGTAGTTAGCATTGATTAATCTGGTATAGTCTCCTACAATAGCTTCTCTTTTATCTTTACTTACAACCATCCAGGAAGTATTTTCACCTTTATATGGAGAACGCAATCTATAAAAATCTCCAAATTGGAATAGCTTTCTATTATTTTTCATAAAAATTATTTGATTTTTGACTAAATTCTGCTCCACTAATGTTATTTTATTTAGGTCCAGTTCATATCCAAAACTTCCAAAATAAGCTACACTGGCTCTAAAATTTATATCTGTTATACGTCCTGTCTGATGATTGGGAACTGCTGAAATATGAGCTCCCATGGAACTAATAGGATATACCATAGATGTTCCATATTGAATTTTTAATCGGTCTACAGCATCGGTGTTATCACTAGTCCAGCCTTGAGGCATATAGTAGAGCATTCCGCCATCAAATCTATTCCCGCCGCTGGCACAAGACTCAAATAATATATGAGGGAATTCTTTAGTTATTTTTTCTAAGAGCTCGTATAATCCTAAGATATATCTATGAGCTACTTCACCTTGTTTTGTATAAGGCAGATTATTGGACATAATTTCAGTCATGGGACGATTCATATCCCACTTTATATAGGAGATAGATGATGTTTTTATTATTTTTTCAAGACTTTCATAGATATAATCTCTCACATCTTCTCTGGAAAAATCCAGGGTAAATTGTTTTCTGCTTGGAGTTCCTTTACGATTAGGAACTTCTAAGATCCAATCAGGATGGGAGCGATAAAGGTCGCTATTTTTATTGACCATCTCAGGTTCAAACCATAATCCAAATTTTAACCCCATTTCCTCAATTTTTTTTGAAAGTCCGTTAATCCCGCTAGGGAGTTTACTATAGTTTACTGTCCAATCTCCCAATCCCTGACTGTCATCATTCCTGGCTCCAAACCATCCGTCATCCAATACGAATAATTCTATTCCCAATTCCTCAGCTTTTGCAGCAATATTTAAAATTTCCTTTTCGTTAAAATCAAAATATGTGGCTTCCCAGTTATTTAGGAGGATGGGTCTTTCTTTATCCCTATAGATTCCCTTTGCCAGTCTGGTTCTATAAAGGGTATTAAAAGTCTTACTCATATGAGAAATACCTTTGTTAGAATAAACCATTACAGCTTCCGGTGATTGAAACTCCTTCTGAGATTCTAATTCCCAATTAAAATTAAATGGATTTATTCCCATGGAAACCCTTGTAATACCATAGTGGTCCTCTTCTACACTCCCTTTGAAATTACCGCTATAGATCAGGTTAAAGCCGAAAACTTCTCCTACTTTTTCATCTACATAGCCTCTTTTGAGCCCTATAAATGGATTATGGTTGGCACTGCTGGTTCCCCTGCTGCTGTTGATAGATAGTTTTCCGTGTTTTACTTCTCTTTCTATAAATTGCCTTTCCCTGCTCCATCCTCCAGAAAGGTGGAAGATCGAGTAGTTATCTCTGTCAAGGTCCAAACTCATACTCATAAGTCTTTTGATATTTAAAAATTCACTGGAATTGTTTATGACTTTAACATTTCTTGTGATTACAGGGAAATCTCGATAGATTGTATAGGTCAATATTAATTCACTTTCAATAACTTTATCTTCTAATGTAAGTTCTAAGGTAAGGGCTTCTTTGCCGTCTTCTACATAAGTTGCAGGCAGTGATTCTAAAGATGGCTTACCTGAGATGACTCTATAACTTTTATATTTAAAATCTGTAAGGGTACTTCCATTTTTTTGTAAAATTTCTATAGCTGGTTCTCGGTAGTCCCCTTGACCAAAGCTTGGATACTCAGCTTTTACTGTGTCTAGTGTAAATCCAAAGTTATCTTCAAATATATTGGGAGTATCCGGTAAGACATAGTCGGATTCCTGGATCATATGGGAAAAATCATTTTGATGTTCAATCTTAGCTCCATAGTAGAGGTTTCCAATATGATTATTTTTTAGAGGGGCAATTATATAACTTATCTCGTTATTTTGCAGGTGAAATTGTAATTTTTTTTTATTTATAAATATATTCATAGCTGATCTCCTTGAAATAGTAGTTTAAATGATTCGATTTGCAGGATAAAGATAAAAAACCAAAGGATTGGCATGGTCAAAGACAGAAAAACAAAACCTAGTGTTATCAGGATAAAGAGAATAGATTTTACAGGATTAGTATTACCTTTTATAAAAGCTGCCTTGACTATATCCATAACATAAAATTCTTTATCTTTTACCATATAAATTAGATGTAAGTAAGTGATTAATATCTCCACTAAAAAAAATACTGTAACTCCTATAATAAAGATATTAAAATTATTTTCGATAAAAAATAGAGTAAGATAGATAAAAAAAAGTATTAAGATAAAAGATGTAGAAGAGATCAGCATCTTTTTTAATAAGTTTTTTTTAAACTCTTTAAAATAATTTTTTGTTTTAAGATTGGTATCTAAAACATTCATCTTATACCCAGCATTGACTGCTGAAGCCATGGTTATAATAGGAAGAGAAGATAAACAAATCAAAAAATTTAAATAGATAATATTATACAGAATATTTCCACTTCTATAAAATTTTGAATCCAGTATGTGCTTCATAGATTACCTCCTAAAATTAAAATTTATTTAACAGCTCCATCGGTCATTCCTTTTACAAAGTATTTTTGCAGTGAAACATATAAAATGACAATAGGTATGATTGCAATCACTGCTGTAGCAGCAGCAGCTCCCAGATTACTAGATAATTGTTCAAATAAATCATTTTATTCTGATGGATTAAAAATATACCAGATAATAAATAACCTTGTAAACAATGCTATTAAATATACTGAGGCGGGATTTGTTTTTTTTGAAATACAAAATAAAGATAAATATCTATTTATAGATGTCTTTGACAGCGGTATGGGTATTTCAACTGAAAATTTAAAAATAATATTTGAACCCTTTGAACAGGTAGATAACCAAAAAAATGGATTGGGATTGGGATTAAATATTATAAAAAATTATATTGAATCTCTAAAAGGTAAACTAGAGGTAATCAGTCATTTAGAAAAAGGAAGTCATTTTAAAGTTAAAATTCCAATTTTTCAAACATCAAATTTAAATTTAATGGAAAATTTAGAAAAAGTTTGGTTGAAAAATCTAGAGGGAGAGAGAAGGAAAATAACTTTAAAAGCAATAATCAGGTTACCTAAAAAAATCAAAGCCCTGAAAGAGGCTGTAGATAATAAAGATATACTGAATGCAAAAAAAATAAACCATATGATACTAGGAGTTAGCGGAAATTTTAAATTTGATGAGATCTATCAGCTGAGTAAAAAAATAGCAGAAAATTTAAATTTTGATCTTGGGAATACGGAGTTAGAGTTAAATTCCATGAAACAAATAATTAATTCTATTGATTACAGACAAATATTTGGTTCTTTGATTGAATCAGAAGGAAGAAAATACAGGATTCTATTGGCTGATGATACTGCTGAAAATAGGGAATTAGTAAGAGAAATGTTAAAAATAAAATGTATAGAATTAAAATCTGTAGATAATGGTAAGAAAGTCTTAGAGATATTAGAAAAAGAGTACTTTGATTTAATTCTATTGGATATACAGATGCCTGTTTTAAATGGAATTGAGGTTTTAAAAGCAATGAAGGAAAAAAATAAAGATATCCCTGTGATTTCACTAACGGCAGAGGCTATAAAAGGATGCAGAAAAAAACACCTTAGTCTGGGGTTTAAAGAATATATTTCCAAACCTATAGATGAAGTTGAGTTTTATAATAAAATAGAGGAGATTTTACATTATGAAGATTTTAGTTGTTGAGGATAACTATGAAACTAGAGAGCTGATCTCGATTACTCTAAAAAAAATAGGTGTTATTGAAAGGGCTAGAACTGGTGAAGAAGGGTTGGAGAAATTATTTCTTAACAATCATTCGATTGTAATATTAGATTTAGAACTACCTGGAATTAGTGGTGAAGATGTGTGTAAACGAATAAGAAAAAATCAGGATAGATATGGGGGTCCAATCATTATTATTCTCACAGCCTCAACTGAGCAAAGCAATGTTATTAATGGTCTTGAGATAGGAGCAGACGATTATATAAAAAAACCATTTGATCTGGATGAGCTTTACCTCAGAGTGAATGCTATCTCTAAAAGGATAAAAGATAGGGAGGAAATCATAACCTATAAAGATATAAGTCTTAATGAGAAAACTTTTACCTGTAGATTTGATCAGACAGAGATTAACCTTACAGATAAGGAGTTTAAACTATTAAATTACTTTATAAAAAATCACAATATAATTTTGACTAGAACTACTCTTTTGTACTGTGTTTGGGAAGAAAATTTTAATGAAGTTTTTGAAAGAGCTGTAGATCAGAGTATATTTTGGATTAGTTATTGAGATTATAAAAAAAAGCCTCCTACATTTAGATAATTCTAGGTGCAGGAGGCTTTTTTATTTATTTTACTATAATTTCTTTTACCCTTCCAACTTGTCCATCTGTAAGCCTTACCTTTATCCCATGGGGATGGAACTTACTGTTAGTCAGAAGATCCTGTACTGTTCCGTAAGTTAATTTACCGCTTCTTTGATCATTTTTTAAAACGATTGCTACCTCTATACCGGGTTTTATGTCACTTCTATTTCTTCCATCCATTATAATAACTCCTTCTATATATATGATTTTGTTCCAAAGAATTTTACCATGAAAATAATGACTTTTAAAGTCGATTATTATTTTATATCTTTTATGAGTTCAAATCCGGTGATATTTTTTATTCCTAAACCAGGTTCGTTGGATAAGGTTATCTCAGGTCCATCCATGGTAATCCCCCCATCTAATGGATTTTCACTGCAGAGAGCTGGACCGTCTAAATCTATCCGGGTTATAACAGAACTCCTTGCTGCTGCCAGATGAGCTGCTGCTGTAACACTTATTCCTGCTTCTAACATACAGCCAATCATACATGGAACATCATAGATCTCACAGATATTAATTATTTTTAAAGCATTTGATATTCCCCCAGTTTTCATCAATTTGATGTTGATAATATCGGCAGCTTTTCGAGTGATTACTTCTATTGCATCTTTAGGTGAAAAGATAGATTCATCTGCTAAAATTGGGGATAAGACCTCAGATGTCACCTTTATCATCCCATGGATATCGTCGGCTTTTACAGGCTGTTCTACAAAATCCAAGACAATCCCATATTCCTCAATCTTCCTGATGGCATAGATTGATTCCTTTACACTCCATCCCTGATTTGCATCTAACCGCAATTTTATATGGGATCCTACTGCTTCATAGATAGATTTTATCCTATAAATATCTTCTTCAATATTTTTGCCTACTTTTATTTTTAATTCCTCAAAGCCATTCTCTACAGCTTTGAGGCTGTCGGCTACCATCTTTTCAACGCTATCTACACTGATGGTTAGATCAGTTTTTAAATGGATGGGGCCTCCTCCTAAGACTTTATATAGAGGTTTGCTTATAGATTGTGCAAACAGGTCATAAAGAGCTATCTCAATAGCTGCCTTTGCACTGGTATTTTTAATTATTGCCTTATGTACAATATTTATCAGGTCGTTAAAATCTTCAATATTTTTGCCTATTAATTGTTTTCCTATTAAAGTTATGGCTCCGATTATAGAATCATGGGTATCACCTGTAATAACAGCAGTTGGAGGAGCTTCCCCAAAACCACTGTTATTTGTATCGGTTTTTATAATTATAACTATATCTTCTACACTTTCCACAGTTCGAAGTGCTGTTTTAAATGGTGTAATTAGTGGAACTTTGATCTTTCCAATCTCTATCTTTTCTATGATCATAATATAATCCCCCTTTTTAATAGTACTTAATAAAAGTTTACCATGAAAAATAGGATTTTATAGGAAAAAAAATCATATGAATAGAATAAAAAATAAAGGTAAACCTTCAATAAATTTTTAATTACAATTATAAAAAAAAACACATAGTGATCCTATGTGCTTAATTAAATCTTACGTTGTCAAATTAAATGCAACACTTTTCAATTTCACCCCAAAATACTTCTTTTGGGGTTTTCCAATTTAAACACTTCCTTGGTCTATTATTAATTTTGTTTACCGCTTTATAAAATTCACATCTCTTTATCTTACTAAAAATAGTCCCTTTAGGGAAAGTTCTCCTTAATAAACCGTTTGTATTCTCATTTGTTCCTCTCTCCCATGAGTGATAAGGGTTAGCAAAATAAGCTTTAATACCTAATGCTTCCTCTAATTCTTTAAATTTAGAGAATTCTTTCCCGTTATCCGATGTAAATGTTTTTATGTATTCTTTAGGTATATATTTAAAATTCTCTATTGTTGCCTCATTAAAAGTATCTGATTTTCTATTAATCATTAGCTCCGCTACAAGATATCTTGATTTCCTATCAACATAAGTCATCATAGCACCTTTTTTCCTGCGCCAACGATAGTATCGCTTTCAAAATGACCAATCTCACTTCTATCATTCGCTTCTTCAGACCTTTCTTCTATCATCTTTTTATTAGGGATTTTACCCCTTGTTTCTTTCAATCCTCTAGGCTTTTGTTTGCCTTTTCTAGTTAAAAGGTATTTAGTACTCTCCGTAAGAAAATCAAGATATATTGCTCTATAAATTGTTTTAAATGAAATAGAATATTGGTTGTCTAATTTAGCTCTTCCTGATATTTGTTCTGGACTCCAACCTGATTCTAACTTTTCTTGAATATCTACCAAAAGGATCGAATCTCTTAATTTGTGCTTTCTTCCACAAAGTTGTTTTCTTTTTTTGTATAAAAACTGGGCTTTATTAGGAGTGTACTCACCATCAACTGAATTTCTATTAATTTCTCTATAAATACTAACTCTATTTTTCTTTAATTTAGCTGCAATAAAACTAATTGATTTTTTTTGCGCTAAAAATTTAAATATACTTTCTCTTTCTTCAATGGTAAAATGTTTATGATTCATAAATACTCCTTTAATGTTTGGTCGCACTTACATTATACCAAGGAAATATTTATGAATTTTTTTTGTTGCATTTAATTATACAATTCAAGAATTTAAAAAAGAAAAAATAATCTAAAACTTAAGTTTTATCTCAACACTTTCTTTAATTTCTCTATACATATATCTAATTCTTCCTTTTTAACTACTAAAGGTGGAGCTAAACGAATTGTAAATTCGTGTGTTTCTTTACAAAGAATACCTTCATTCATTAAAGCTTCGCAGAATGGTCTTGCTGGTTTATCTAGTTCAACACCAACAAATAATCCCTTACCTCTCACTTCTTTAATATGTTTTGAATCTATCTTTTTTAATTCCTCTAATAGATAGTCTCCTAATTCTTTAGAATTTTTTACTAAGTTTTCATCCTCTAAAACATCTAACGCTGCCATAGCAACTGCACATCCTAATGGATTACCTCCAAATGTTGATCCATGATCCCCTGGTCTAAACACATCCATCACTTCTTTTGATGAGAGCATTGCAGATACCGGATACAATCCACCACTCAAAGCTTTACCTACTGTTACAACATCTGGTCTAATACCATCATGTTCAAAGGCAAAAAGTTTTCCAGTTCTACCAAATCCAGTTTGGATTTCATCACAGACCATTAAAACATTATTGGATTTTGTAATTTCTCTCACACCTTTTAAATACCCTTCAGGTGGTACAATGATACCGGCCTCACCTTGAATTGGTTCCATGATTACAGCAACGGTATTGTCTGTGATAGCATCTTCTAATGCTTTTAAATCACCAAAAGGAACAGTTTTGAAACCCGGTGTAAAGGGTCCGAAACCTTCTTTGTATTGATCTTCTGTGGAAAAAGAAATTGTACTGATTGTTCTGCCGGCAAAGTTATTTTGACAGGCAATGATTTCTGCAGACTTTACACCTTTCACTTGATAACCCCATTTTCGAACGGCCTTTAGAGCAGTTTCCACTGCTTCAGCACCTGTATTCATTGGTAAAACCTTTTCAAAACCTGTAAATTCACATAACTTCTTTACATAAGCTCCCATCTTATCGTTGTGAAAAGCTCTTGAAGTAAGTGGCATTTTTTGAGCTTGTTCAATAAGTGCGGAAACTATTCTAGGGTGTCTATGCCCCTGATTTACTGCCGAATATGCTGCTAACATATCCATATACTTATTGCCTTCTACATCTGTTACCCATATACCTTCCCCTTCTGCGATAACAATTGGAATTGGATGATAATTATGAGCGCTCCACTTTTCGACTTCATCAATCATCATTTTTGTTTTAGACATGATATAACCCCCTTTATTTTTAGTTGTATATATATTTATGCGTACATGCGTATATTTTTATACAAATTATATGTTTTAACGAGTTTATCATAATTTTTATTGGTTGTCTATAAGTATTTTATCTATATGTTATTTCTTTACCTTCTTTACAGGAAAAGATCAACTATATTCGAATATACCTAGGGAATACAGAAAAAATTAACTAGGGGTGATTTTTATGGTTTCCAAGGTGCTTAGTTCAAGTTATATAGGTATAGAATCTTATATATTGGAGGTGGAAGCTGACATTATGGCAGGCTTACCCAGCTTTAATATAGTAGGGTTAGCAGATGTGGCTATCTCTGAAAGTAAGGAAAGAGTCAGAGCTGCCGTAAAAAATAGCGGATATGAAATACCTGCAAGAAGGATAGTAATAAACCTTTCCCCTGCTGGGATCAGAAAGGAAGGGGCTTCCTTTGATCTTTCTATAGCTATAGGGATATTGGCCAGTCTAGGAGAGGTAGAAAATAAAAAATTAGAGAAATATATAGTGTTGGGAGAACTATCTTTAAATGGTAATATCAGAAAAATTGACGGAGCCATAAATTCGGTTATATGTGCTAAGGAAAATGGTATCTCAGGAATAATCCTGCCCAGGGAAAACTATTTAGAAGCCAGCGTCATAAAGGGAGTGGAGATAATACCAGTGGATAATTTGGTTCAGGTAGTTGAATTTTTAAATGATAAGATAGAGATCGAATCACCGGAAGTGGAGTCTGGTAAGGAGGAGGCCGGTTATTCAGTAGATTTTAAGGAGGTTAAGGGACAGATTCAGGCGAAAAGGTGTATAGAGATAGCAGCAGCAGGAGGACACAATTTTTATATGATAGGAACTCCGGGAGCAGGGAAATCCATGTTAGCAAAACGATTGCCTACTATATTACCCCTTATGAATGAGGATGAAATAATTGAATCAACCAAGATATACAGCAGTACAGGGCTCCTGACAAAAGATATGCCCATAATAAATAAGAGGCCATTTAGAAGTCCCCACCATAGTAGTTCTATGGTTTCTATTGTAGGAGGAGGGAGAGTTCCAAAAGCCGGCGAAATAAGTCTGGCTCATAATGGAGTTTTATTTTTAGATGAAGTTACAGAATTTCCAAGGCTGGTTTTAGAAACATTGAGACAGCCTCTGGAAGATAAAAAAGTATCTATAACCAGGGCAGAGTACAGGGTAGAGATGCCGGCAGATATGGTCCTTATAATGGCTTCAAACCCATGTCCATGTGGAAATTTATTTGAAAATAGGTGCACCTGCAGTCCATTTCAGATAAATAGGTATCAGCATAAAATTTCAGGACCCCTATTGGACAGGATAGATCTGTATTTAGAGATAAAAAAATTATCGAGATCAGAACTGTCCTCCTGCAATGAGGGGGAAAGCTCCATAGAGATAAGGGAAAGGGTAGAGAAAGCAAGGAAAATACAGTGGGAAAGGTTTGGAAATTCAAAAATTAATGGAAATATGACCCCTAAGGAGATAAAAATATACTGTAAATTAGATGATAAAAGTAAAAAAATATTGATCGATTCCATAGATGTATTTGGTCTTTCTGGAAGGAGTTATGATAAGGTGCTCAAGGTGGGAAGGACAATAGCTGATTTAGAGGGAAGTGAAAATATAGAATTATCCCATATTATGGAAGCTCTCAGTTATAGAAAAAAATAAATTATATTTAGGCTTTCTAAGTGGAAGCCTTTTTATTTTTTAGAAGATCTTAAAATTTTAAATTAAAAAAATCTAAAAAAAGGAGAGTTGTTTATCAAAATAAATCTCCTTTTTTTATTTATACTGTTGTTTAGTTTTTAGTCATTCTTGTTCAGCCATCTATTGAGGGTTTCTATATATTTATCGTTTTCTTCTACAAATGGCATATGTCGACTGTATTCAAATAACTCCCACTCTGAATTGGGAATTTTATCATACATTGTTTTTGCGACAAGGGGAGAGCAGAGATCAAGTAAACCACTGGTAACTAAACAAGGCTCTTGAATATCTTCGATTTCTTTTGTGAAATCAAAGTTTTTTAATGTTCCAGAGGGGCAAAATTCATTTTGACCCCATGCAGTTATATAAGATTCTGTTCCGGAAACTTTTGGACGTCTCAAACACTCTGGAGAATCTGGTGTTAATTCACCTGCACAATGACGAACCATAAATTCGGCTTCTGCTTTTTGGTATTCTTTCGAGGAATAATCATTAGTTTTTTCAGCTTGAGCAATGGCTTCCTGCATATCTTTTGGAAGGTATGCAACTCTTCTACGCTGCTCTTTTTCCCATATGGAAGCAGATGGTAAAGTACTGGATAGTATATAACTTTTAATTCCTTTAGGTTTGTACTCGCAAGCGTATTGAATCGCCTGCATTCCCCCCCAGGATTGGCCTAATAGATGGATTTCATCTAAATCTAAGTGTTTACGTAATTGGATTAATTCATCGATCCATGTTTGGGCACTCCATAGGTCGGGACGAGAAGGTGTGGCAGATAGACCGCAGCCCAATTGATCGTACATGATAACTGCCCGCCCATCTTCTGCTATTTTATCAAGGACTTCAAAATAGTTGTGAGTTGATCCAGGTCCTCCATGTAATAAAACCAGTGGCTTTTTATCACCTTTACATTCTCCTACTATACGGTAATAAGTTTTGTATTCTAAATACGGCATATAACCTTCGGTAACTTTCATAATAGTGCCTCCATAGTTAATTATTAAAGAGTAGTTGATAAGATTTTTTTTAAACAATAAGATTTCTGAATATCAATGAAATTTAATTTAATGGGTTGTAAAAAAAATCACAATTTTTCAGTTTATAAATACTTTATAGATGTTATTTTAGAAGTGATAAATTTATATCAAATTTAAAATAATAATTTATAAAATCCTAAGTTTTTGATTAATTTAATATATTTATAATACTATTATCTTCAAATGTCAATTGCTATATTAAACAAATCTTTGAAAAGTTAAAAAAAAGTTGTTTCAATTAAAGGAAATGTGTTACCATGTAGTACATTATAAAAAGAAAGGAAACAAACTTAGAACTTTTGATACGAAATTCAACATATGTGCAAAATATAGAACTGTTTTAAAAATTAAGCGATAAAAAAGAAAAGAGAATTAAAGTTTTTTAATATAAATGTTACTTTTAAATTATTTATCTATTATTAATTGCTTAATCTTTCACAAAGATTGAAGTTATTTGAATAATTAATAATATATAGTTATAGTATTTAAAATCATTGTTATTTATCACAATTTAAAGATAGTAACTTGATTTTTTATAAATACAAAAGCAATATCAATTTTTTTTAATCGGGGGGAATGATAAAAATGGAAAAAGCAGGGAAAAAACCATTTGGATTTTACGTATGTTCAATGGCTTTCGTATTGGAAAGATTTTCGTTTTATTCAGCTAAGTGGTTAATCGCAGTATTCTTAGTTGCAAAGATAGCAGATGGTGGATTAGGTATTGAACCAGGGGATGCAGCAAAGATGACAGCCAATTTGGTAGCATTTACTTATTTAGCGCCAATAATCGGGGGATATCTTTCAGATAAAGTATTTGGAGCCAGATACCTTGTGCCTATCGGTATGTTACTCATGGGAGCAGGTTACTTAGTGGGATGGCAGGCTAATACTACTGGGATGGTTAACTTGATGATTATCTTGCTGTCTTTAGGTACAGGGTTATTTAAGTGCCAGACAAACGCTATAACAGGTAGACTTTTTGATGATCCCGGGGAATTAGACGGTGCGTTTTCTACTCAGTATTCATTTGTTAATGTTGGTGCTTTTTTGGGGACAACTATTATCGGTTTACTTGTGGGATTTAAAGGATATTCTTTCTGTTTTTTAGTTATTGCAATAGTAATGTTTGTTAATGCAATCTTCTTTGTATATGGATGGAGATTTTTAGGGGACACAGGTAAAAAACCATTTAAAATCGCTGAAAATAAAGAGGAGAAAAAAGTTGAAGTGAAGGAAGAAAAAGTTCCTTTAACTACAATTGAAAAGAAAAGAATTGGTGCTATTGTTTTAGTGTCGATCTTCTCAATTATCTTCTGGGTACTATGGTACTTAGCATATATGCCTGTTTATTACTACTGGGGTGGAGACAACGGAGCTGCAAACTGGATGATTGGAAACTTTACAATTCCTACAGCTTGGTTTGACTCATTAAACGCATTTATGTGTATAGCATTAGGACCAATTTTAGGTAAAGTATGGTCAACGTTAGCAAAGAGACCTAAAGGTGACCTTAGTATGTTTAAAAAGACTTCTTTAGGTATGATGCTTATGGGACTATCTTATGTAATATTTGCACTAGCTGACATTTCAAGAGGAAATAATCTTGCTCCTATCGCCTGGATAATTGCAATGGGTGTTGTATTATCAACAGGTGAAATGGTGTTCTCTCCACTTGGAAATTCATTTATCGCAAAGTTCTCGCCACCAAGATTATTAACTGGGATGATGAGTATCTGGGTATTAGCGGTATTCTTTGCAGGTAAATCATATGGTTACTTATATGCATATACGCTAAAGTTTGACTTTGCGAAGGCATATCTTGTTATTGCAGCAATTGCTATCTTCGCGGGAATTATCCTTTGGGGACTAGACAAGAAGTTAAACAGTTTAGTTGTAGAGGAAGCAGAAGAAGTAGAGGTAACAGCTTAATTGGTATATTAAAGTAAATTATTTTTAAACTTAAACCTATAAATACAGGTGTTTGAAAAACATCGATATTTATAGGTTTTTTTGTTATTTAGAAAATTTATGAAATAAATAAAAAATTATAAAAACTTTAATTATGCTTTTTTGGATGGAGCATCACGTTGCTTTTTTATTACTCAAAAAATTATAAGATATAAAAAAACTTAGAAGAAATTTGAAATTTAAAAAATGTAACTTTCAGAGATTACCTTGTAATTACTTGTTATAAATGATAAAATTAATGGTAAAAAAAGCAGTGGTAAGCTGCGTTCACTTAGGAATAGTTTAAATTTTTAAAACTTAATTTATTACATAATTTTATAAATTTCTAAGCAATAAAAAAGAATTTTAGGAGGCAAAAGAAAGATGATTGGAATAGGGATCGTTGGACTACCAAATGTAGGTAAATCAACATTATTTAATGCAATAACAAAGGCAGGAGCAGCAGAAGCAGCAAACTACCCTTTTTGTACCATAGAGCCAAATGTAGGTATGGTAACAGTACCTGACAGCAGACTAGAGGAACTATCTAAGATAATAAACCCTCAGAGAGTACAACATGCTACAGTAGAGTTTACAGATATCGCAGGATTAGTAAAAGGTGCAGCCGGTGGAGAAGGGTTGGGAAATAAATTCTTAACACATATCAAAAATACCCAGGCAATATGTCAGGTTGTAAGATGTTTTGAGGATGAAAATGTAGTACATGTAGATGGCTCTGTAGATCCAATAAGAGATATCGAAGTAATAAATGCTGAACTTATCCTGGCGGATTTAGACGCTATAGAGAGAGGTATAGAAAAGCAGGCTAAATTAGTCAGAGCTAAAAACAAGGAAGCTATGGCATTGATTCCAGTGTTGGAAAAATGTAAAACTCACTTGGAAGATTCTAAGTTATTAAATACATTAAAGTTAACTCCGGAAGAGTTAGATACTATAAAGGGATACCAATTGTTAACAGTAAAGCCTATGATGTTTGCTGCTAATGTATCTGATAGTGACCTTGCTACAGGAAACGAATATGTAGAGCAGGTAATTGAATATGTAAAAGATCTTGATGCAGAGGTTGTAATCGTATCAGCTCAGGTTGAATCTGAATTACAGGAGATGGAAGAGGAAGATAGAGAAATGTTTTTAGAGGAACTAGGAGTAACTGAACCTGGATTAAACAGACTTATCCGTGGGGGATATAAGTTATTAGGTCTTCAAACTTATTTTACAGCAGGTGTAAAAGAAGTTAGAGCATGGACTATAAAGGTAGGGGACACTGCTCCTAAAGCAGCTGGAGAGATCCATACTGATTTCGAAAAAGGATTTATCAGGGCCAAAGTAGTAGGTTATGATGAATTTGTTAAAAATAATGGTTGGAAGGGTTCCCAGGAAGCAGGATCACTTAGACTTGAAGGAAAAGAGTATATTGTAAAAGACGGAGATTTAATGGAATTCTTATTCAATGTATAAAGAGTAAAGTGAAGTTATATTCATAGAAGATAACCTTAGTTTTTATAGTTTATTAAAGTAATAAAAATAAATGGGCCTCTGGGCTCATTTATTTTTATATACGAAAGATATAAAATTCACAATGGATTATGGAATTGATTGTAATTTGATAAAAAATATGTTAATGTTGTTACAAGTATTCAAATATAATTATATTGTAGACGGCCACTTTATTAAGGTGTATAATGTAAAAAAATTAAATTTATTGATGAAAGTAGGAGATAAAAGATGAATATAAAAGAATTTAAACTTGGAATGATGCCGACAAATGGTTTTTTAGTCTGGAAAGATAAAGAAGCTCTTTTATTTGATTGTGGTGGAGCCAACTTATCGGAATTAGAAAACTTTATAGAGGAAAATAATTTAACTTTAAAAAAAGTAATTTTTACCCATGGTCACTACGATCATATTGCGGGATTATTAAAATTAAAGGAGATCTATCCCAATGTAGAGGTATATATAGGGGAGGAAGAGAAGGAATTTTTTACAGATTCTGCTCTGAGTCTTTCAGATTATCTGGCTAAGATAGATTTTAAATATGAAGATAGTTACAAAACAGTAAAGGATGGAGATACTATAGATGAGTTTGTAGTGATAGATACTCCGGGACATACTCAGGGTGGAAAATGTTTTTATCATAAGGAATCAGGGATAGTTCTTGTAGGAGACACTATGTTTAAGGGAAGTTATGGAAGATATGACCTGCCGACCAGTGATGGAAAGAGCTTATTTGCCAGCTTGAAAAAGTTATGTGACACTCTGCCTGCTGATACCAAGGTATATAATGGCCATTCAGGGATGACTACTATTGGGGATGAAAAAGAAAATTTAACGAGGAATGGAATTATTTAGGGGAGGAAAAGATGACTATAGAAAAAGCAACCTTACTACTTAAGATGATGTCTAATCCAATAAGATTAGGAATTTTGAGAGAGTTATCACTTAGAGATGAAATTTGTGTAGGAAATTTGGAAGAGCTTCTAAATGTATCCCAATCCAGTGCTTCCCAGCATTTGGCACACCTCAGAAATTCAGGGATAGTATGCTCCAGAAAAAATGGGAAAAAAGTTTGTTACAAGGTTTCAGAGGAAAGTGTAAAAGATATTTTAAAAGCATTAAATATATAGTAAAGAATATGACTTTCAGTAGAAGGTCATTTTTTTTTGAAAAAGTTTAAATTTTTTTTGAATATGCTCATATAGGGATTCACTTCTACCAACTAAATTGAACGTTTACTCTGGTTTTAAAAGTGAATGAAAGGGGAGTTGAGCGTTAGATTTTTTATTATAGATAGGGAACAATTTATATGTAAAGCAAGAGAACATCAAGGAAAATACTGAAGTTAAAAGCTTATTGTCTTTTTAATTTCGGAGGTGGGAAAGATGAAAAAATTATTATTGATTGCTGCCATATTAGCTATTGGATCAACTGCATTTGCAGTAACTGAAGGTATATCTTTTAATGGGTTAGGAACTCCTGACACTATGTATACTCCTGTAACTATTAAAAGTAATGCACTTGGAAATGGATTTGGTGACATAACTACTAATGATAACGCAGTACACAATGACAAAGCTGTCAATATATTCAGAGACAAAGGTAGAGGTTGGGAAGATAAAGCTGCTACTCATATTCTTCTTAATGTACTTGAACCTATTAAAATTGAATCTGAAATAGACTTCTTGTATACTCAAGCAGTTGTTGGTGACGGATTAAATATTGGTGATATTGGATTTAGAGTTAAAGGTATGGGACCTGCAGAAATTAAATTTAAATTCTATGGTGGATTATTTAACCTTCCTGGTAAAGTAACTATTAAGGGTCATAATGGTTTCTACCCTATGCAAACACGTACATTAACTCCTGGTATAGAATCTGCATCAAGAATGGTTACATTATATGGTGGAATGAAAGAAATAGAAGTAGACGCATACTTTAATGATGTTGGTTCTGCTGGATTGAAATTTGGTGTTATAGTTGCTAGAGCAGAATACAAATAGTAAGCAATAGGTAAAAAAAACGAGCAGGCTTTAAGCCTGCTTATTTTTTGCTGTTAATTATAGAAATAAATAATAGTTAATTTTTTTAGGATCGAAATTAAAATTTATATAAAAGGAAAATTAAAACTTATTTTGTATTTAAAAATAAGAAGAATTTATTAAATATAGAGGAGATGAATGAATATGAAAAAGCTAATTTTGTTATTTTTTTTGGTTATGAGTTTTACTTTTTCGTTAGAAATTTCAAGTATAGATCCACTTAATTTTGGAACAGTAGTCGAAGGAGATAGAAGTGTTTCATTGACCGATGTAGGGGTTTATGTAGAGGGGAAATCCGGGGGAGTTGTGGAAATTATAGTTCCAGAAGCCTATGATTTAGATGGAAATAAAATGATTATCAGACCCAGAAGAAAAGAGATAAAGTTGGATGGTAATGGAAGGGGGAAGTTCAGATTAGATATAAAATTAGAATTAAACAATATACAAGGACGCAGGACTATTACAGATAATCTATCTGTAAAAGTTAGGTATGCAAATTAGATTCTTAACAGCTGAAATTTTTTTATTTAGATTAAGAATTATCTAAGTCAAAATGTATGGGGGTGAATATGATGGGAAAGAAAATAATTATATTTTTATTATTATGCTCTATAATTTCATTTGGAGAGGAGTTTAAGGGAAGTTATGAAGAGGGGTATATAGAGATAAATGTAAATAAAAAAATCAAATATTCATTTTTTCCCATATATATGGATTATTCTCTAGAAGAACCCTATGTAAGTGTAATGAACTTATTTGCCTTGACCATGGCCAGGGGTATGAAAATAGACAGGGAAAAGAAAGTAATTTATGGCAGGATGGGAGAAAGAGATTATAAGTTTTATTATGGAGATACTAGATATATTACAGGAGAGGAAGATTTATATATAAGGGGGACAGATCTATCTCAGGTATTTAAATTAGAAAGTTACGAATGGAGTACAGAAACATATATTCTTAAGTTAAAAACTAAGTTTAAAACTCCCTATGAGATCTATCTGGAGCAGGAAGAAAGGCTCAAAGGATTGGGGACTGACGGCAAGAAAGGTGTAGATGATGGAGATGTATATTCTCAGGATAGAAAGCTATTTACGCCGGGAGTGCTCCGACCAAGATATACTAATTATAATATAGAAGACGAGGAAGGAACGTTTTCAGCAAGGTATGATACCCACATGTTATACGGTGACTTTACTACCACAGGATTTTTTCATCCGGATACTTATTTGGGATATACAGCTTTAACATACAATGAAATTATAGATGAAAAAAGCATAATTGTAGGAGATGCCTATATGCAGACCTATGAGTTTTTAGGTTCTAAGAATTTAACAGGAATAGCTATTCAAGACTGGAATGGAGTTGGAGATGTAGAGATTGGACAAACGACTATTAGAGGATTTGCACCTTTTAATTCAAGAGTAGAACTTTATAGAAATGGGACTCTATATAAGTTTACTCGGGTAGGAGAAGATGGGACTTATCTGTTTGAAAATATAAATATTCAAAATTATAACGATGTATATACAATAAAAATATATAATTTTGATGGTTCTATAGAGATAAAACAAGTTTCCATGATGAGTGGAAGCAAAATTCTAAAAAAAGGTGAGATAGATTATGGTCTTCTAATAGGAACTTATAGAGAAATAAATGAGGACGAGGAAGAAAAAAAAGTAGATATAGAGGAGAAAGCTGTAGAGGGAAATATTAAAGTTTCCTATGGGTTAACTAATAATCTTACTATAGGAACTGAATATATAAATGATCTTACAGAAAATAGAGAGGGAGAGATTACTTATAATTATCCTACAGAATTAGTGGGATTGAATTTGTATTACACAACTGGTGCAGTGAACTACCCTACATATTTTGAGTTTTCAGAGATCTATGATATGGAGTATGATACTGAAAATAGATATACCCATATAGGGAAGGTAAGACAAAGATTTGGAGGAAATGTACTTTCTCTGGAAGGATATATGTATAGTGATTTTATAGCCTTTTTAGAAGGCTATGAGAACAGGTATATTGCTGATTGGAGAGGGATTATAAACAGGTATTGGGGATATAATTTGAGATATGATAATTTAGATAAATTTGGATATATAGAGGAATATGGTAGTGTTGGTATATATAGGAATAAAGATAAGATCTCTCATGAATTAGGATTGGTTTATCCATTTTCAGAGAACTACGGAACTCCTCAAGTTTATTATAATTATTCTAATAGTAATATTGAAGTCTACGATACCAGTCTTAATTTTGTTGTCCAAATAAACTCTGATTTCGAAGAATTTGAAGATAAAACAGATCTAAAAATAGCTCTTAAAACTGCAGAAAATAATAAAATAAAAGCAGGTATTTTTGTGAAGTATAATAGTAGAAATGAATACGAAGCAGGATTAGAAGCCAGATATAAAGTATTTAATTGGTTAGAAATTGTAGGTTATTTAGTTCATGATGACGAGGAAACGGATTATAGTGCTGGTGTAGACATGGAAAAAACTATTATTTTAGAAAAGCCATTTACAAATAATTCCAATCCATATCCAAGCAGATCTTGGATGGAAGGAAAGGTATTCATGGACGACAATAATAATGATCAATTTGATGAAGGGGAAAAATTGTTAGAAGGTGTAGAGGTAAATGTTGGAAGGAAAAAAGGAGTAACTGGAGCAGACGGTATGTATTTTATAGATAATATCAGTTCCTATGAAGTGAAGGATTTTGAGGTTAATATAGAGACATTGGATCCCATGTTAGAACCGGCCAATGAGAAAAAATATATAAAATTATATCCGGCAACTGGCGGTCATATGGATGTCCCTATCCAATCTATTTCAGTGATAATGGGAGATTTGGAATTCCGCGGTGATACAGTAGATGGAATAAAATATTTTCCTATAATATCTCAGCTTTATATTCAATTAAAGACTCTCGATGGTAAGATTGTAAAGGAACAAAAATTGGAGCCAGAGGGGTTTTATATGCTGGATAAAATTCTTCCTGGGAAATATATCTTAGAGATAGATTACAGGGGAGAAGGTGTTTTAAAATTTGAAGAAAAAACTAAGAAATTGAATATTAAATTAGATAAATATGGAAGTTATTATGAGGATTACAACTTTAAAGTTATCTCTTATGAAAAGGAATAGGTGGTGTTAATGATAAAACGAAGAACTATATTCATATATTTATTGATGATTTCAACGCTATACGCAAATTTTCAGGTAGCTCCTCAAATTCAAAAAATAAGTTTAGACAGACCTGGAACCCAGAAAATTTATCTGAAAAACGGTACCAATAAATTAAAAAAAATAAGAATTTATTCTGAAAGACCTGAAGACCAAAAAACAAAAGATCTCTATATGGGGGATTGGGTAATAGTATACCCTAAAATTGTCTATCTTAAACCTAATAGTAAAAAAGTAATTAGGATGGCTGCCAGACCTCCAAAGGGTCTGGTAGATGGAGAATATAGAAGTCATCTGGTATTTGAGGAAATACCGGTAAAAAAATACAATAATAGTGAGAAAGATGAGGGGAAGGTAGAAGTTAGTTTAGATATAATTCATATATTAGTTTCTACAGTATATGGCTATAGTGGCAAATTAGAGTATGGTGGTGTTTTTGATGATTTTCAGGTTGTTACCGATAATAAGAAAACATATTTAGTATCTAAAATTACAAATACAGGAACAACAGCCTTGGATGTAGTTTATAAGATAATTTATTATGAAAATATGAAAAAATTAAAAGCTGAAGATTTATTGGTGGGAAAGGCAATGAGGGAAAATTATTTTGATTCTGTTGTAGAGTTGAATAAAATTTCTAAAAATGCTAATCGAATGAAGATAGAATATTATTATAGAGTTAAAAGGAAGGAAAAAGAGGTCGAGGAAGGAGAAGCAGAATATAGTGAGTTTAAATTAGGAGAAAAAATTCTTTCTATAGAAAAAATAACCAAAGAAAAGTATTTTAAAGAGTTAGAGAAAAAAAAATAAGGAAGAAATAAACGAAGGAAAGGTTGAAGAGGAAAGTGAAGGGAAAAAAGAAAGTTAAATAAAAAAACTCAAGGATATCCTTGAGTTTTTTTATTTAATAGACGGACTTCTTAATTGGAAGTTTTTTTAAGAGATACTCCCAATAAATAATCTATTTTTTTATCGTGGACTTCCCATGGAACACTTTCATATAATTGAAATTCATAGTAAGGAGCTACGATGAGACCGGAATAATTTTTTAAAAACTTATCATAGTATCCCTTTCCAAAACCTACACGATTACCATCTAAATCAAAAGCTACTCCTGGGATTATAATTAAATCTATTTTTTTTATGTCTATATAAGCTCCGTTGATCTCTTTAATTTTAAAAGAGTTATCATCATTAAATTTTTTAGAATCATCGTAGATAACTCCTGCTAACCCACCATCTTCCAACATTTTTGGCAGGATTAGAGTTTTATCACTCTTTAAAATATGGTTATTTATAAAGTCGGTATCTACTTCACCTTTAAAATTCATATATGACATAACAACTTCAGCCTCGTTATACATAGGAGAGTTAATAAGTACATTAAAAATCTCTTCAGAATATTTTTTAATAAATTCCTTGGATAGGTTATTTCTTTTTTTTAAAACTTCAGATCTTATTTGTTTTTTATCCATGGATATTCTCCATATTTTTTTTGATCTCCTCCATATCTTTCCAAGTGAGCCATTTTGGGCTGCCTTTTTTCTTGTCACTGTTTCTGATTAAAAAATTAGGATCGTAGGTAGGATTTACTTTGATTCCACCATCCCAATCGTAAGTTTTTCCACGGATTTCAGAAATCTTTAATGTATTGTCTCTCAGCAAAAATCGGCTGACCTCCTGGCCTAAGGTAACGATTACTTTAGGATTTAACAGAGCAATCTGCATATCCAAAACATCTGCATAGATCTTTTTCTCTTCCTCTGAAAGGTCCTTTAACCTTAAATTGCACTTTACAATATTGGTAAGATAAAATTCTTCAGGTGACAGGTCGACCAATTCATACAGGTTTTTAAAAAATGCACCGCTGCTGTTAGGAGCCACCCTCAGATTGTCGTCCTCAAAAAGATTAGGATCATCTCCTATAAATAAAAGGTCGGAATTTCTGTTTCCCCCTCCTAATAATACTTTACTGTCTTTTTCACTTTTCTTAAAAATCTTACAGGTATTTATCTCAAAATTGAGTTCTTCCCATAAATTATTAATTTTCATATTTTCCTCCTATCTTTTCTATTTCCGTCAAATAAAAAAATGACGCAGACTAAGTTCTGACTTTTCTTTTGACTTTTAATTTTGAAGTTTATAGTCGTTATGCTTCGGCTGTACTGTTTCTACAATGACGATCCTGTATTACTAACTAAGACCATTAGAAACTTCTTGAACTTTTGCATCTCGTTTTCTTTCTCGCATTTTTATTTTTTTCTAATATTATTAGAGAAAATAAAATAATCGCGACATCTAAGAGACCCGTATTAAAGATGGAATCTTTAGAAGCTTCTTACACTCTCTTCCTCAATTAGGGAGAAAGAATATTTCAACATAGAGTTTCACTGAGCGAGTATACGAATATTAAAATTTCTTCTAGTTATAAAAAATTTTAAATGTATAATTAGAGATACAGTGAGACCTTATCTGTATTATCTCTTTTTTTCTCTGAGTATTTCCGTGTCCAAGTTTTTTTATTTTTTAGATTTATATATTGGGGTAACAGTATTTTGTCTTACGATCTCAAGATCAATATTTATATCATTTTTTATCAATTCAAATTCCACAGTATTATAAGCCAGATCATAGCAGTTACTGTCGTTACTCACATGAACCAAATAAACCTTTTCTAAGTCTTCATGGTATAGTTCAGTTAAAAATTTTGCAGTATCCTCGTTGCAGAGGTGACCATTACGTCCCTTAACACGTGATTTTAGATCCCAGGGGTAATCACAATTCATAAGCATATTGTAATCGTAGTTACACTCAATGATAGCAATTTGAGAGCCTTTAAATTGCTCCCGAACAATGTTGGTAATATGACCTATATCAGTAGCCAAAGTAAGTTTCTTTCCCATGTATTCTACAGAAAAGCCAATAGTTCTTACAGCATCGTGCATAACATCAAATGGGGTTATTAATATCTCATCTAAATAAAATGTACTCTCTATAAAATTTAAATTAGAAGGGTCTATCTTTCCTAATTTATGCTTACAGGCATCGTAGCTTTCCTCGGTTATATAGATAGGCAGGTTATATTTTCTGGATATAATCCCAGCTCCTAAAACATGATCTCCGTGTTCATGGGTAATGAGAAGGGCCTGAATATCACTGATATCTTCTCCTATAACTTCTAATTTTTCTTTTATTTTTTTCCCGCTAAATCCGGCATCGATTAAAATTTTAATATTGTTTATCTCGATAAATATAGAGTTTCCAGAACTTCCACTCCCTAGTATTGATACATTCATAAATTTCCTTTCAAATTAAGTTATTCAATAATTTTTTTAGTTTTACTTTTTCAAATTGACAGTTTTATATTCCCTATATTATATCATAAATTTGAAATAAAAAAAGGCGACTTGTAGTCGCCAAAAATCTATAAAGTTGTTTCTAAAATTATCTATAATTTAAGATAGTATTGGAATTAAAAGATCTTTCCAAAGATAAAAAAGTTTTATCCAGGTCATTGGTGTTTATTTTTATAATCTTATCATTCAACTCGAATAATATTGTATATGTATTGTTAACCTTAGTAATACCACAGACAATAGAGATAGTATCAAACTCAAATACCCATTTATTCTTCCTTGATGAAACTTTCATAAAAACTCCTCCTAGTTATCTTTATTTATATATAACTATTATAACTTCCTAATCTTAATTTGTCAATAAAAACTATCTATATTTTTAGATAGGGTTTGAAATAAAAAAAAGAAGGATTTTCATCCTCCTAAATTAATTTTTTAGTTAAATTCTTTTTTAACAACCTCAAGCCAGTCATAGATCCTGTCAGGAGTCATGTCATCTTGATTTTCTTCGTCTAAAACTAACCCCATAAATTTACCTTCAACGATAGCTTCGCATTCTTCAAAATGATACCCTTCTGTAGAAGTTAATCCAATAATCTTCCCGCCATTTTTAATGATGATCTTATATAAAATTTCTAAAGCTCCTACAAAGGATTCTCCAAATGTAGTCTGGCTTCCTAAACCTACAAGAGCTAAAGTTTTTCCCTTAAGATCAATTTTTTTAAAATCTTCTATAACAGCTTCCCAGTGAGCTTCTAATTCACCAAATCCGTAACTAGGTGTAACTAAGATCAGGTTTTCAAATTCTTTTATTTTCTCGATCCCGTTGGCTACATCAAATATTTCAACCTCATCTCTTAGGTTAAAGTCAAATTCATCAACTACACCGGTAGTTCTTCCTCCGGTAGTACCATAAAATAATCCTATTTTTTTCATCTATATCAACTCCTATTTAACTTTTTATTAGATCTTTAATTACTTCTCCGGCTATAATAAGTCCTGCCACTGAAGGGACAAAGGAGACACTTCCTACATTTACAGCTTTTTCCCTGGAACCATTTGGATTCTTAGGCTTTATGGCAATCTCTGTAGAAAAAACTGTTTTAACTTTTTTTATCCTTCTTTTTTTAAGCTCCTGTCTTATAGTACGAGCCAAAGGACAGACACTGGTTTTACTGATGTCTGAAATCTGTATAGTTGTAGGGTCCAATTTATTGCCGAATCCCATAGATGAGATTATAGGGATATCTCTGTCTTTGCTGATCTCTATCAAAGCTAATTTAGCGGAAACAGTATCTATGGCATCTACAATATAATCATATTTCATATGATCAAATAAAGTTTTGGCATTCTCAGGTGTAACCCTAAGATTATGGATGTTAACTACAGCATTAGGATTTATATCCAGGATACGATCTTTAAATAACTTTGTTTTTTCTTCGCCGATAGAGCTATGTGTAGCTATAATTTGTCTGTTTAAATTAGTGATATCCACAGTATCAAAATCAACTAAAGTTATAGTCCCGATACCTGCACGACTCAATGATTCTATAGTGAATCCTCCTACACCACCTAATCCGAAGACAATTACCGAAGAATTTATTAATTTTTTTGTGTTTTCCTCTCCAATTAGGAGGGACTGCCTGCTAAATTGTTTCATCTTATATTTCTCCTTTTAAAACCTTTTTTTTAGTTTAGATATAAAAATAAGGTATTTAGATTATAAACAATTATATAATATTTGATTTTTTTAATCAAGAATTTAAAAAATAAATAAAAAAAACCACACTTTTCAGTATGGTTTTTTTATTTTGGACTCACCATATTACAATAATTTTACTAGGGAAGAAAAATATTGTGTGAGCCAAACAAGAAATAAGATTATTACTAGGGAAAGAATATTTATTTCTTAAAGTTATTATATTAAAATTTTTTAATAATTGCAACTTAAATTTATTTTTTTTTATTTAAGAAAAAAAAGATTCTTTTAGTTTACTGATAAAAACTGTTAAAGCCAATAGATCTGCACATCCTCCGGGACTAATACCATTTTTTTCATTGTGATAATTTAAATTATTAATCTCAGAGATGTTATCTAAATTATTAAATCCTCCTAAATTTATTAAATTTTCAGAGTTTTTTTGTAAATTTAGAAGGGTATCATAGTCATGTCTATGAAGGATAGTAGTATCTTTACATCGGCTCATAATCCCTAAAAGTGCCTGGACTAAACGATTATTTTGTCCCAATTCTTTGGTAGAATCATAGAGATCCAAGGCGTAGTCAAAAACTATTGGAAATCCCATCTCTGCTTCTCCACGAACTCCGCTAATTCCATACTCTAAAAAGATTTTTTCCCCATGAGTAAGGCTGGTTTTAATGCTGAGATTTTTAAGCTCACTCTCTACTATACCAGTGGTCATATCTTTTATCAGTTTTGAAATCTCACTAAAATCTCCACCATCATATAAAATTTTGCTGCTGGCAGTTATCCCCAGACCTAAAACAAAGATCATCCCCTTATGAGTGTTAACACCATTGGTTTTGCTGAACATAGCCTTCTCAGCTTTTTCACCAATTTTTCTGGCGTCGGCAAAAATTTTATCAATAGGATCGTTAGAATATCCGGCAGAAGCCATCTCTAAAAAATATCTGTTTAGGGCAGTGGTACTGTCTATAAAGGTAAAGTAATCCATATCTGTATGACTTCCAGAAGACACAGGGGAAACTAAACCAAAGGAGGGGAAGCAGGAAACTTCGTAGATCATAGCTTCAGTGGCGAATTCACCTAATTTAAATATTATGTCGTTATACATTTTTAACTCCTTTTATTATTCTAGTCTAGAAAATTATATACACAAGGGGTATCCCCAAGATTTCTACCCGATAAAGATCATTACAGAATTTAAGAACCTTGAAATATTAGTTTATTTTAGAAATATAGAACTTTACAATAAAATTTTATAATGAATAAAAGATTGTAAATATCTAGAATGTGACTAATTGGATGGAACGTCAGATGCCTTTTTTATTTATACCTATCTATATAATTTGCAGTTAAATTTTTATAATCAGAAACCTTAATGTCTATATATTTCAAAATTTCCTCTAAACTATGCTTTTTACTTCTTACACAATTATGGGCAGAGTCGGAACAAATAAAGCATCTTCTTGGAGGAGATCCGAGATCAGTCCGGCTCAAAGTATGGTTTTTCAGATCTAATATATCGATATCTACCAGTCTTCCTAAAGGATGGGTAGTTTCTATATCTACTGTCATTTTTTTTAACTGAGAAGGAGGAGTGTCGATACTTAAAAGATAGACAATCCCTTCAAAGGAATCGATTTTTTTTATATTAATAGGAGAAACCCTAGATAAGATTGTCTCATACATCATTTCTATAATATATGTAGTTGTTTTATTATTTTTATCTATTCCCGGGTAGTTAGCCCGTATTACAAGGAGGGGAAGATTAAACTTTTTAATTAATTCCTCCTGTAAATAAGCACGATTTTCTCTGGCATCTAAAATGTCCATTGGATTTATCATAATAGTTAATGGGGAGTATTAGAATTTATAATTTTCTTAATTACGTCCTTACCCTCCTCTGATCTTAAATAGTTTAGTGTTACTGTTGGAATAAATTCTGAAAGCTTATCCAAAGCTTCCCTGCCCTCTTTTTTTATAAGGTTTCGAACTTTTGAAGCACTTATATAATTTTCAGGTGTAGATATCCACTTTCTGGGGATAACCTCTACTTCAACTCCGTGATTTTCCAGGACATTTACTAATGCTTCATTATAATTTCTTGTGACAGGACAATAGGGTTCCTCTCCAAGCATCCTTTTAGTTATATTAAATTGTTTACAAAAATATTTTGAAAAAACAGTAGCATCTAATTTTGTATATGCACTTAAAACTTTAGTTTCTTCCCTCAAGAAATATGCCGGAAAGGTCGCAGAGGAGATTATATATTTTCCTCCAGGAATAACTGTAACATTTTTTAAGTCTGCCACTCCGTCTTTTACCATGTGATATCTATCTACAAATGGGAAAAGTGATTTATCTTCTTCAACTATAAAGACAAGCACTTCCTCTGATTTTAAGCTGGCTTCTTCAATGAGATGTCGATGTCCCAAAGTGAAGGGATTGCAATTCATAACAAGTGCTGTTTTAGGAATAGAACTATCAATCTCATATAATTTTTTCATAGTAGCCAAGCTTTTATGGATATCATTAAAGCCATACTCTAATAATGTAACCTCTTCTACACTGGCTACAACCTTATAACCGAAGGACTTAAAAGTAGTTTCATAGATTGGTTTTGTAAAGATAAAGGAATGAAAAATTCCCTCTTGAAATAGTCTGTCTTGGATAGCTGTAATGAGGAGATTAGTAATTCCTTCTCCTTGAACCAAATGATTTACAGCAAACCCTTTTAAAACATCTTTAGCTTTTGAGCAGGTAGCAATAATTTTATTCTTATCTCTGATTACAACAGTGTAATCGATATCTTTTTCGTAATCTAATTGAAATGTAGACAGGAAAGACCTAACTTCACTTACTTCTTCTTCATTAGTTAGATGTAACTTTTCAACAATATAAGTCATAATAAAAAACCCCTTTTATTTTATAATTAAATATACCATAGAACAAAAAAAGTGTAAATAAAGGAATATTTGTGTAAAAATAGAATGAAAAAACTGGAAAACAAATTAATTTCTTTTAATAATTGGAATTTTAATTTGCAAAACTTACAAATAAAATATATATTTAATAGTAAGAAAAAAATACAGGTGTAATAACTAATAGCTGTAAAGTATGATTATTTAATAAATAATTTAAATAAAGGAGAATAGATGAAGGTTAAGCAGAATGTAAAAATATTTATACTACTGACAATAGGAATATTTATCTATGGATACTTAGGATATTCGTATTTGAGAGATAAGGAGTTACAGGAAATAAATTCTAACCTCTATAGAGCGGCAAAAAATATACCATATTATCTAGGAAATGATTATACATTTAAAAATATGGATAAGAACTCACATACCGATGAAGAAGCATTGAGAACAACAGAAATTTTAAATGAGATGTCAAAGGCAAACAAGGTTGACTATCTATATACTATAGTAGATGAAAAAGGTATGCCGACTTATACAGCAGTTGGAGGAGATGTTGAGGAATATCTAGGAAAGGTAAGAGACAGGGATCCAACAGAGCTTTATTGGATAAATTTTCAAGATTTAGAAGATGACTCTATAAAGGAAACTATCGATGTATTGAAAAATAAAAGTATTCATTATATAGATAGTACAGATAAAGGTGGAGGATTTAGGTCTGTATATCTGGTGTTGGAATCTAAAGACGGAAGAAAATATATTGCCGGTGCAGATATAAAGATGAAAAATTTAAATTTAAGAATTTTAGAAAAATTTACCTACATAATATTAAATGGTGTTTTAATAATATTGCTGGTTCTTTTGTTGATCTCTACTACAAGGAGAATACTTAGCCAGAAAGAAAAGATCACCGAAGAACTCTATATAAAATCTAACTTTGATAACCTTACAGGGGTATTAAAAAGAGAAAAAGGTATGGAAAAATTAAATGAATTAATAGATTATAACAATGCCAATAAAATTAATAAAAAGGTATATTTTGGATTGTTTGATATAGTAGATCTAACTTATATTAACAATGAATTTGGTATGGAAATAGGTGATAAAGCTATAATTTCTTTGGTTTCTATATTGAGAGAAACTTTTAGGAGCAGCGATAAAATTATAAGGTTAAATGGAGACCAATTTTTAGTGGTTATAGAAGGTTCAGTTGATTCAGGAGAAATAATAAAATTAGAAAAAAGGTTTTTAGAAAATCTAGAAAAATTCAATGAGATGAAGGGAAATGAATATAAGATATTTATTTGTAAAGTTTTTAAGGAATATAAGAGAGACCTGTCTATAAAAACTGCTATGAAAACTTTATTTGATCAGCTTGATTTTGAAAAAAAACATGGAGATGGAGCGTTCTATCTGTTGGGAAATGATATAAAGAAAGGAATAGAAAATGAGGAGTTTAAAATTTACTATCAGCCTAAAGTAAATTTAAAGACTAAAAAAGTTGAATTTGAAGCACTTATGAGGTGGAATCACCCTGAAAAAGGTAACATCTCTCCAGGAATATTTATACCTATAGCTGAAAAATCTTCTTTAATTATAGATCTTACTTATTTTTTAATAGAGCAGGTAAAAAAAGATATAGTAAAATTAAAAACTCCTGTATCATTGAATATATCTCCAATACATTTTAATAAAAAATATTTTTCAGAGGAGATAATAACTAAACACGGGACCTTAAAAGGCATTAATTTTGAACTTACTGAAGGTGCATTTATAGACGATATTGATAAATCTATTGAAAAAATGAAAAATTTAAAAAAAATAGGGATCAATTTTTTAATAGATGATTTTGGTACTGGGTATTCATCCCTTTCCTATCTGTCGAAACTACCCATAACCACTTTAAAGATTGATCGATCATTTGTAATCAATATGTTTGAATGTACTGAAAATATGAAGATTATAAAAACCATCATCGAGTTAGGTAAGAGTTTGAGTTTAGAGGTTATCGTAGAGGGGACAGAAACCATAGAAGAGATAAATATGTTAAAGGAGATGGGAGTAGAAATTTTCCAGGGGTATTACTACGGTAAACCAGAAAAATTAGAGGAAGTAATAAAAAAATTAGATGAAAATGAATATACTAAAAAAATCTAAAATAAAAAAATGGGGAATCCCCATTTTTTTATTTTAATAACTAGATATATACAAAATTAAAATTAGGAGGAAATTTCAATTGGAAAAACATAGATCTGTAAAAATAAAGAGTTTTATATGGGCTTTTAGTATAATACTTTTTGTAGGAATGACACTTATAGGATATTCATATAAAAATAGCAGAGATTTAGAATTTAAAGATGGAGTAATAAAATTAGAGGACAAAGCAAATATAAATACTTTAAAAATCCAGCAAAAAATATATCATACTGCAGATATAAATCAGGAGTTCTCTAATGTATTGATGTCAATAAGGGCTAATGATAATATAGGTGATAAAAGGCAAAATTTTGAAAAAATTATTGAAAGAAGTATGATTAAACGACCTAATATAATCGGTTATAACATTATAATGGAACCGAATATGTTTGGGGGGAAAGATTCGGATTATATCAATAATGAAAAATATGCTGAAAACGGCCAGTATATTTCATATCTTACTATAAAAGAAGGTAAAGCTAATATCATTGCGATTAATGATGCTGTAAATTACGATTTTTATTTAGAAGCAAAAAAAGCAGGAGACACAATTATTTCAAAACCCTATAACTTTGTTGTAAACGGGGAAAAAAGGTTAATAATTACAATAGCAAAGCCTCTATATGACAGGAATAAATTTATAGGAGTTGTAGGGATAGACATTTCAATGCAATATTTTGAAAAGTTGATATCTGAATTTATTAACACAAATGAAAATATGGCCTTGATAGACGATAAGGGAAAGATTATATTTAATAATTTTAATTCTGGTTTAAACGGGAATAATATTTATAAAATTAGATTAGAGATAACTTCTATTGTTGATGAACTAAAGCTAAAAAAAATAATTTCAAGGGAAAATAAAGATAGGTATGAGGTGATTTCAAAGATAGAGATCCCTCAGGTAAGTACCAATTGGTATATTTATTTTTTTACAGATTTAAAAGTATTGACAAATAAAACTGTGAAAACAACATATAGAAGTATTACAGCAGGAATAATAATATTGATTGTAACACTGGGATTGTTATGGATTGCGATTAATAAAATTACTTCACCGATCATTGATTTTGTTAAAAGGATGAAAAATTTTGATTTTAATAAATTAGATGTAAAATTGGATATTGAAAAGAATTCATCTACTGAATTTGTTGAGTTATCAAAGGGATACGCCTCGCTCATTGATAAGTTGAAAGAAAATTTAGATGAAAGAAAACGCAGAGATTGGATTCAAAAAGGACAGATGGATATCAATCATATCTCCCAGACAACTCATGATTTACAAAATTTACTCAGCCAGTTAATTTCCTTTGTCACTAAAAAGATCGATGGACAGGTAGGAGTATTATATTTACTGAATGAAAAATCAGATGAAAAACAATATGAATTAGCTGCCAGCTATGCATTTAAGAGGAGAAAAGGATTACCCAATGGCTTTAAATTTGGTGAAGGTTTAGTAGGACAAGCAGCTTTAGAAAAAGATTTAATAGTGGTTTCGGATCTTCCAAAAGATTATATATCTATAAATTCTGGAGTAGGGAGCAGTTCTCCGACTAATATTGTAGTTATACCATGTAACTATCAAAATAAAGTTGTAGCAGTGTTAGAAATAGCTTCAACATCGGAGTTTTCCGATCTTGTGATTGAATTTTTAGAATTGGCTCAAATAAGTATAGGAATTGCGATTAATAATATTTTAAATTTTGAAGCTGTGGAAAAATTATTGGTTGCTGCAAATGAATATGCTGAAAAACTCCAGGTACAGCAGGAAGAACTAAGAGTTACAAATGAAGAATTAGAAACGCAATCAGTTGTATTAAAAGATTCCCAAGCAGAACTTGAAAGTCAGCAGGAAGAATTAAGGGTTATAAATGAAGAGTTAGAAGAAAATACAGAGATGCTTGAGATACAAAAAAAAGAACTGGAAAATAAAAATAATGAACTTAATATCAGTCAGAAAGAATTAGAAAAAAAAGCTAAAGATTTAGTTTTATCAAATAAATATAAATCTGAATTTCTTGCAAACATGAGTCATGAATTGAGAACGCCTTTAAATAGTATATTGATACTTTCAGAACTATTAGGTGAAAAAAATTCAAATTTAACTGAAAAACAGAGGGAATTTGCAAAAACTATTAATACATCAGGAAGTGATCTATTAAAACTAATCAATGATATTTTAGACTTATCCAAGGTTGAAGCGGGGAAAATGGAAGTTAATATCTCAAAGATGAATATTGAGGATTTTAAAAGTGAAATATTTGGGATGTTTGAACAAATATCTATTAAGAACAATCTGCAGTTTTCAATCGATATTTCAGATAAATTACCTGAAAATGTAATGACCGATGAAGTTAAAGTTAAACAAATTATTAAAAATTTAATATCAAATGCTTTTAAATTTACAAAACAGGGAAGTGTTAATTTAAACATCAGAGAATATGATAATAAAATTAAATTTGAAATAAATGATACCGGGATTGGAATTTCAGATGATAAGATTAAAAGTATTTTTGATGCTTTCCAGCAAGAGGATGGGACTATAAGCAGAGAATTTGGCGGGACAGGATTAGGTCTTTCAATTTCTATGGAATATGCCAATTTATTAGGCGGGACATTGGAGGTTGAAAGTACTAAAGATGTTGGAAGTAAATTTATTTTAACTCTGCCTGTGACATACGATACTTTTCATTTTGAAAAGGAAAAAACAAATGTTGTAAAGAAAGTATCCGATGAATTGATAGAAGAAATCAATAAGGAAGAGGGGGAAAAACTATTTAAAAAACCTTTTGAAGTTCCTTATGTATTAGATGATAGGCATGACATCAATGACAATGATAAAATATTACTCATTATTGATGATGATCCAAATTTTGCAAAGGTCATAATGGATATTAGTAGAGCAAAAAACTTTAAAGTGATTGTTGCTGAAACTGGAGAAATAGGGTTATATCTCGCGGATTATTATATGCCTACAGGAATTATATTGGATATAGGACTGCCAAAAATTGATGGTTTAGAAGTACTGGAAAGATTGAAGAATAACAAAAGAACAAAGAATATTCCTGTTAATATCATTAGTGGTGGCGATTATGAAAAAAGTATGTTTGAAAAAGATGTTGAATTTTTAAAAAAACCTGTAAGTAAAACTCAAATTGAAAATATATTAGAAGGGGCAGGGTTAAATGGGTATAAAATTAATAAGATCTTAGTAGTTGAAGATGATAAAATACAGAACGATGCACTTACAGAATTAATAAAGCATGATTATAAAGATATTGAAATTTTATCTAGTACATCGGGAGAAGATGCGTTAGAAGTTCTAACTGAAAATAGTGTAGATCTGTTGATATTGGATTTAGGACTGTTAGATTATAATGATTTTGAATTTATAGAAAGACTCAAAGAAGATGAAAACTTTTCAAATATTCCAATAATAGTTTATACAGGTAAAGAAATTTGTATGGATGAAGAAAAAAAATTAAGAAATAAAGTAGAAAATATTATTATTAAGGGAGACAGATCAAGCCAGAGATTATTAGATGAGATCAAACTATTTGTTCATAATGTAAAAAAACATAAGAATGTTGTAACAAGTAATGACGATGAAATATTTAAAGACAAAAAAATATTAGTTGTAGATGATGATATGCGGAATGTATTTGCATTATCTAGTATTTTAGAGATGAATGGTATTGATGTAGAAATAGCTAACGATGGAATTGAAGCATTGGAAAAATTAAAGGATATGGAAAAAATAGATTTAGTTTTAATGGATATTATGATGCCGGTTATGGATGGATATGAAGCTATTAGAGAGATAAGAAAAATGAATGAATTTAAAGAACTATCTATTATTGCTTTGACAGCAAAAGCTATGAAAGGTGATAGAGATTCATGTCTTGAAGCTGGAGCCAATGAATATCTTTCTAAACCAATTGAAACAAATAAATTATTGTCTTTACTCAGGGTTTGGTTGTAAATTATGAATGAAAAAGAATTATTGGAAATAGAGAATATAGAATTACAATTATTAATTGAAGCCATCTATTCAAGATATGGTTATGATTTTAAAAATTATACAAAAAGTCATTTAAAAAGAAGGATATTAAGAAGAGTTAAATTAGATAACTTAAAAACTATAACTCAATTAACAGAAAGGATTCTCTATGATAGAGAGGTGTTAAAACAAATATTATTAGACCTGTCTATAAATGTAACGGAGATGTTCAGGTTTCCCAAATTTTTTAAAGATTTACGGGAAGATGTTATTCCCCTTTTGAAAACATACCCATCTATAAATATATGGCATGCTGGTTGCTCTACCGGTGAAGAAGTTATCTCTATGGCAATTTTATTAAAGGAGGAAGGGCTGTTAAATAGGGTAAATATATATGCAACAGATATAAACAAAAAGGTACTGGATATTGCAAAAGAGGGGATTTATACAATAGAAGATGTAAAAAAATGGACAAAAAACTATCAGGAAGCAGGAGGAAAAAAATCTTTTTCAGACTATTATGTTGCAAAATATGATCATGCTATATTTGATCAGGATTTATTGAAAAATGTAACATTTTTAGAACATAATCTGGTGATCGATAAAACTTTTATTGATGCTAATTTAGTCATCTGTAGAAATGTATTGATATACTTTAATAAGGAATTACAAAATCAGGTTCTAGAGTTATTTGAAGAAAGTTTGATACCGGGAGGGATGATCGGTATCGGGTCTAAAGAAAACCTAAGATTTACCAGTGTAAATGAAAAATTTGAAAGTATTACTGTTACTACAAAAATTTACAAAAAGAAGATAGGGTGTTAATATGAGATATAAAGCCATTGTAATAGGGACTTCTGCAGGGGGAGTAGAAGCATTAAAAGTTGTATTGAAAGATATAGAGCCAATAATAGAACTGCCTATAATTATTGTTATCCATGTCAAGGAAAGAACAGATGGATTTTCAAAGATATATGAAGGGTTGAACAGACTGACAATAAAAGAAGCTGAGGATAAAGAGGATATAAAAAATGGTGTTATTTATTTTGCTCCTTCAAATTACCACCTGTCCATTGAAGATGATTATACTTTTTCTTTATCAGTAGAAGAAAAAGTTAATTATTCAAGGCCATCTATCGACATACTTTTTGAATCTGCAGCAGAGGTATATACAGATGACCTCTTGGGGATAATCTTGACTGGAGCTAATTCAGATGGTGCTTTAGGACTTAGAAAAATCGAAAAATTAGGCGGAGAATGCATTGTACAAGATCCCGAAGAAGCCTATTTTGATATTATGCCACGATCGGCGTTAAAATATATTCCCGCATGTAAACTTATGAGCTTAGATTCGATTAATAGGTACATAAAAAAATTAGGAGGAAACAACTGTGAGTAACTATAGCACTAATATACTTATTGTAGATGATACTAGGGCAAACCTAATTTCATTGGAAGCGATCTTGGAAGGTGAAAATCTAAATATACTGACTGCTTCTAATGGAAATGATGCTCTAAAAATATTATTAAAAAGAAAAATTGATATTGTTCTTTTAGATGTTCAGATGCCTGGAATGAATGGATTTGAGGTTGCTGAATTGATGAGAGCTAATAATAAAACAAGGGATATCCCGATTATTTTTATTACGGCTATCAATAAAGAGGAAGAATACATATTTAAGGGCTATGAATTAGGAGCGGTTGATTATCTATATAAACCAATAAGTAATGAAATTTTAAAAAGTAAAGTAAAGGTATTTGTTAAACTCAATGAACAGACGAAAATAATTGAAGAAAAAACAAGAGCATTAGAAGAAAAGATAACCCAACTGGAATTGGTAGAAAAAAAACTTAATCATCTTGTAAGAATTGATGAATTGACAGGAGTCTTTAATAGAAGAGCCTTTGAGGAGATGTTTAATTTAGAGTGGGCTAGAACCATTAGAAGCAATGGATCTTTTTCAGCATTGATGATTGATATAGATAATTTTAAAAACTTTAATGATACCTATGGTCATCTTAAAGGAGATGAGTGTCTAAAAGATGTTGCTAAAATAATTGAGAAAACATTGAGAAGAATAACTGATGAAGTTGCACGATTAGGTGGGGAGGAATTTATAGTATTGCTGCCGGAAACTGATTCTGAAGGAGCAGAGTTAATTGCAGAGGAAATAAGAAAAAATGTAGAGGGGTTACAGATACTCAATGAAGGGGTAGACACCTCTAGATTTGTAACTATCAGTATAGGGGTTTCCAGTGTTATACCTACGAGATTTATTGAAAAAAAAGAATTTATAAATCAAGCGGATAAAGCATTATATATTGCTAAAAAGAATGGTAAAAATATGACCTATGTATATAAATAAAAAGTAATATAGTATTCAGTATTTTTTATTTATATAGATTAGAATAATCTGTCTATTCAGATCTCTTAAATAAAAAAAATCCTTGTAGAAAAGTATAAAAAATGATAAAATATTCACTGCTTAAAAAATAAGATAAGTTTAGGAGAAAAACAAATGAAGAACAAAGTATTGGATTTAAACTATATAGGTTTAAATAATCTCATGTTAAAATATGAGATAGATACTTGCAACTTTGAAAACATAAAACATAATCTAAGTGTATACTAATATAGATGTATATACTTAGATTTTTTTAATTTTTAGGAGGTATAAAATGAAATATGATATTATATTTGCTGGTGGTGGACAAGCTAGTGTCTTTGGAGCATATGAAGCTATCAATAAAAATCCAAACCTTAAGATAATGGTGATAGATAAGGGTCAAATGTTGGATAAAAGAGTATGTCCTAAAGAGAAGCTAGGTAGATGTGTAAAATGTCCTACTTGTGCTATCATTTATGGTGTGAGTGGAGCAGGAGCTTATTCGGATTCAAAATTTAATATGGACTACAGGGTAGGAGGAGACGTACATACTATAACTAGTAAAACTTTAGTTAATGAGACTATTCAGTATGTTGCGGACATCTATAAAAATTTTGGATTTGATGATGAGCCTACAGGGTTAGTTTATAATGATGAGATGGAATTAATAAAGAGAAGGTGTATTGAAAACGATATTCAATTAGTAGATACCCCTACTATGCATTTAGGAACTGATGGTTCTAGAGAATTATACTCTAAATTAATAAATACTCTTTTAGAAAAAGGTGTAGAATTTAGCTCAAATTCAGATTTTAAAGATTTAATAATTGAAGATGGGAAGGTAAAAGGTGCAGTTATTGAGACTAAAGAAGGGGAAAAAACTTTTTATAGTGATAAAATCATAACAGCTCTAGGTAGAAGTGGAGCTAAGCAAATGATGAAAATGTGCCAAAAACATGGGATAGGATATAGTGCAGGATCGGTAGATATCGGTGTAAGGGTAGAGATCCCTGATGTAGTAATGAAAACTATCAACAAAAATTTCTATGAAGCAAAGATGGTATTTTACACAAAAAAATACAATGATAAGATGAGAACTTTCTGTAGTAATCCCAGTGGATTTATAGCTGTAGAAAAGCATAGTGATAATATTATGCTGGCTAATGGTCATGCATATAAGAATAAAAAATCAACTAATACAAACTTAGCATTGTTATGTACTAAATCATTTACAGAGCCATTTAATCAGCCCTTTGAATATGCAGCTTCTATTGCTAAGATGTCCACTATGCTAACAGGTGGAAAGGTATTATGCCAGTCATATGGGGATCTAAAAGCAGGTAGAAGATCTACAGAGGAGAGAATGTCTAGATTGAATATAGAACCTACAACGGAAGATTACGTAGCAGGAGATATTTCATTGGCTTGTCCAAAGAGAATTTTAGATAACATCATGGAATTTATAGAAGTACATGATAAGGTAACTCCTGGATTTGCATCTAACGATCTATTGTTATATTTCCCAGAGATCAAGTTTAGAAGTACAAGGATGACTATCGATTCAAATATGGAAACGACTGTAAAGGGTCTTTACTCAGTAGGAGATAGCTCAGGTTATGGAAGTGGATTAAATATCGCAGCAGTAATGGGAATATTAGCAGTAAGAGACATTTTAGGAAAGATAAAATAAAAATTGAAACCTCCTACGATCTAAAGTGATTTAGTTTTGTAGGAGGATTTTTTAATTGATAAAAAAATTAAGGTTTTTTAGGAAACCCTAGAAAAAATGTGCTAAAATAAGATTATAAAAGAGAATGAATAATGATTATTTAATTAATAAATAGTAAAAAAGTCATAACTACTAACAGCAGAAAGGGAGGGAACTATGAAAAATAAATTTGTGCATCTACACCTACATACAGAATATAGCCTCCTAGACGGAGTGGGGAAGATAGATGAGTATCTGGATCGTGCTCTGGAACTAAAGATGGATAGTGTGGCAATTACCGATCATGGAAATATGTTTGGTGCCATAGAATTTTATAAGAAAGCACGAAAAAGAGGGATAAAACCAATCTTAGGAATGGAAGCATATATAAGCTTGGGCTCTATGGAAGAAAAGGAAAAAACAACCTATCATCTGGTACTTTTAGCTAAAAATGAAGTAGGTTATAAAAACCTTATGAAACTATCATCTATAGGGTACTTAGAGGGATTTTACTATAAGCCCAGGATAGATAAAATTGTTTTGAAAAAATATAGTGAGGGACTCATAGGATTATCAGCCTGTATGCAGGGGGAGATAGCCCATGGCATCACAGATGAAAAAACTGCTGAGGAGTTAGGGGATGTTGTAAATTCCTATATAGATATATTTGGAAGGGAAGATTTTTATATAGAGTTACAGGATAATGGAATTCCTGAACAATACCCTATGAACGATAAATTATATGAGGTGGCAAAGGAATATGATCTTCAAGTAGTGGGAACAAACGATGTTCACTACGCTCATTATGGACAGCATGGGTTACAGGATGTCCTGATCTGTATACAGACAGGAAGCAAGGTAGATGATGAGAAGAGGATGAGAATCCATACCACTGAATTATTTATGAAAAGCAGGGATCAATTGGTAGAAAAATTAGGAAAATATGAAGGTGCCCTGGAAAATACAGTAAAGATAGCGGAAAAATGTAACTTAGAGATTGAATTTGGTAAATTTAAATTCCCGGAATATGAAGTCGAAAAAGAATTTAAAGGTGTACATGAGTATCTTAGAAAATTAGTCTATGATGGATTGGATAAAAGGTATCCCAATGGAGTAGAGGAAAAGGCCATAGAAAGAGTAGAGTATGAACTGGAGATCATAAGCAGAATGGGGTATGAGGAGTACTTTGTTGTTGTCTGGGATTTCATAGATTATGCTAAAAGACAGAATATACCTATAGGTCCCGGAAGGGGATCTGCTGCAGGTAGTATGGTCGCTTATACCCTTGGGATAACAGAATTGGATCCCATAAAGTATAACCTTATATTTGAAAGATTTCTCAATCCTGAACGGATATCTATGCCAGATATAGATATAGATATATGCCAGGAAAGACGGCATGAACTCATAGAATATGTAGGGAAAAAATATGGCAGAGACAGAGTAGCTCAGATAATTACTTTTGGAACGATGAAGGCCAGAGCTGCCATAAGAGATGTAGGAAGGGCTTTAAATATACCTCTTTACAAGGTCGATAAATTGGCCAAATTAATCCCCCAGTTTTATACAATAGATAGAGCTATTCGTGATATAGGTGAGTTTAAAAGAGCCTATGATACAGATGACGAGTCTAAAAAAATAATAGATATATCCAGAGGATTGGAAAATAAGGTAAGGCATGCTTCTGTTCATGCAGCAGGTGTAGTGATAACTAAAAATCCTCTGACCAATGATGTGCCGCTATATTCCGATTCTAAAGGTGAACAGGTCTGTACCCAATATCAAATGAAAGAGTTAGAGGATTTGGGTTTATTAAAAATGGATTTCTTGGGATTGCGGAATCTGACGATACTTCAAAGAACTATAGATTATATAGAGGATGGAGTGGGGATAAAAATAGAACTCAGTGATGTCCCGTTAGATGCCCCACTTGTATATGATGCACTCCAAAGGGGAGATACTTTAGGAGTATTTCAATTGGAATCCAGAGGGGTAAGAAAGTTATTGAAAAAATTAAAACCTAATAATTTTGATGATGTTATTGCAGTTTTAGCCCTATATCGGCCGGGGCCTCTGGGATCGGGTATGGTAGACGATTATATAGGTGTAAAAAATGGATTGAAGGATGCTAAATATCCTCATGAAAGTCTGGAAGAGGTATTGAAGGAAACATATGGAGTAATATTATACCAGGAACAGGTAATGAAGATAGCTTCTATTATGGCAAATTATTCCTTAGGGGAAGCTGATCTCCTTCGTCGTGCCATGGGAAAGAAGATAGCAGAACTGATGGAAGAGAATAGACTGACCTTTATCGAAAGATCAGTAAAAAACGGATATGAAAAAAAGGTGGCAGAAAATGTTTTCTATCTTATAGATAAATTTGCCGGGTATGGATTTAACAAGTCTCATTCGGCAGCTTATGGACTTATAGCTTATTGGACAGCGTACTTTAAGGAGTACTATTCGAAATACTACTATGCGGCTCTTATGACCTCTGAACGTGGTAATAACGATAAGCTGGCTATCTATATAGATGATGCTAAAAGTCATGGGATAGATGTAGGCTTGCCTGATATAAATAAAGTTAACAATAAATTTATAGTGGATGGGGATCAGATCAGATTTGGTATGTCTGCCATAAAAAACTTAGGTGAAGGAATAATAGATAAACTCAGTAAAGATATAGAAGAGTTTGGTATGTATAAAACTTTTGAAGATTTTGTTGTTCGGACCAAGAAGATAGGGATGAATAAAAAAGCTTTGGAAGCACTGGTATTATCAGGGACATTGGATAATCTACCAGGGAATAGAAGGGAAAAATATAGTTGTATAGAAAAATCTTTGGTCTATGCAGCTCGTGTAGCCAAGGAAGACGAGATTCAGCAGATGAACCTGTTTGGGGAAGCTCGTGCTACTATAGAGAGTTTTACCATGGGAACTATGGAAGAATATAAGATAGAAAATATTCTAAAGGGAGAAAAGGAGTACCTTGGATTTTACTTTACCGGGCATCCATTGGATAAATACAATGAACTGCTAAATGTCTATGAACTGGATAAATTGGTGGAATTAAAAGTCGACAGACCACATCATGTAAGGACTTGCGGAATAATCAGCGGGATAAAAAAGATAATAACTAAAAAAAATAAACAGATGATGGCTGTATTTACTTTAGAGGATCACTTTGGAACAGTTAGCTGTACTGTATTCCCTAATGAATTTGACAAGTTGTCCAACTACCTTGTAGAGGGAAATACTGTATATTTAGAGGGCAGTGTACAGCTGGACTTTTTTGGTGGAAACGAAGAAAAAAAGATAGTTGTGAGAGAAGTGAAATATTTAGAAGATATAGTAGAAGTGCCAAGTTTTAAGGTATATATATTAGTGGATGAAGAAACCAAGATAAAGCTGCCCAAATTAAAGCAGATATTATTGAATCACAGGGGAAAGCATAAGGTCTACATTGCACTTAGGGAAAAAGACGGGAACAGAGTGGTAGAGTTAGGAGAAAAATATAAAGTAGAACCTAGCTCAGAATTTATCCATCAGGTAGCAGAACTCCTGGGAATTGATAAAATGAAGATTAAATAACAGGTGTATTTTATTTCTTGAAAGAAGATATTATATGTGTTAAAATTTAGAGCGACTAAATGAGATTATGGGGAGGCAAGATGAAAAACGATATGAATACTATCAATGAGATAATAAAAGTAATAGGTGAGTCACAACTTACAGAGATATCTATAGAGGAAAAAGATTTTAAACTTCTTATAAAGAAGCCTAAGTTAGTATTAGGGGGAAGTATAGTAGAAGAGGTAGAAGAAATAGAAGAAGCAGCCGAAGAAGTAGCTGCGGCAGAAGAAGTAAAAGAGATAATATCTGAAAGTGTAGGAAGATTTTACTATATAGATAAAGATGAAAAACCTATGATTACAGTAGGAATGACTGTAAAAAAAGGTCAAAAAGTTGGTTATGTAGAAGCAATAGGTATTAAAACAGATATAAAAAGTGAATTTGATGGGGAAATAAAAGAGATTTTAGTAAAAAATGGAGAGGTTGCCGAATACGGAAAAGTATTGGTTAAAATAGGAGAATAATTAGGAGGAAAAAAGATGTTTAAGAAGATATTAATCGCTAACCGTGGAGAGATAGCAGTTAGAATAATCAGAGCAGCAAAGGAGTTAGAAATAAAGACAGTTGCTGTATATTCTGCTGCAGATAAAGATAGTTTGCATGTAACCTTAGCAGATGAAGCTATTTGTATAGGGCCTGCAATGAGTACTGAATCATATTTAAAAATACCAAATATAATCGCAGCAGCAGAGGCTACAGGTGCAGAAGCTATCCATCCAGGATATGGATTTTTAGCTGAAAATGCTGACTTTGCAAAGATCTGCAAAAGACATGGAATAGTATTTATAGGACCTAGTCCAGAGTGTATCAACAACATGGGAGATAAAGCTACAGCTCGTGCCACAGCAGTAGAAAATGGAGTACCTCTTACTAATGGAACTGGAATAATACATAAAATGGAAGATGCTAAAAAGGTAGTTCATGAGAAGATAGGTTACCCGGTAATGATAAAAGCCACTGCCGGTGGTGGTGGAAAAGGGATGAGAATAGCTAGAGATGATGATGAGTTTGCAGTGAATTTTAGAGCAGCTCAAAATGAAGCCGATGCAGCATTCGGAAATCCAGATTGTTACGTGGAAAAATATGTAGAAAATCCAAGACATATAGAGATTCAGATTGTAGGAGATAAATTTGGAAATGTAGTTCATTTAGGAGAAAGAGACTGCTCTATTCAAAGAAGACATCAAAAATTAGTTGAGGAAGCACCATCAGCTACTTTACCGGAAGATGTAAGGGTAAAGATGGGGGAAGCAGCTGTAAAATTAGCTAAGGCCATAAACTATGATTCTGTTGGAACTTTGGAATTTTTAGTAGATGTAAATAATGACTTTTTCTTTATGGAGATGAATACAAGGGTACAAGTTGAGCATACTGTTACTGAAGCTATTACAGGTTTTGATATAATTAAAGCTCAAATAATTGTAGCATCAGGTCATGAACTCCATGTGAAACAATCAGACATAGAACTTCATGGGCACTCTATTGAGTGTAGAATAAATGCAGAGGACCCGGAAAATGGATTTATGCCTTCAGCAGGAACGTTGGAAAGATATATCGTTCCAGGTGGAATAGGAGTTAGAGTAGACTCTCATTCATACCAAGGTTATAGCATACCGCCATATTACGATTCTATGATCGGAAAATTAATAGTTCATGGGGTAGACAGAGAGGAAGCTATCATCAGAATGAAGAGAGCACTGGAAGAGTACAAGATAGAGGGAGTAGAAACTACTATTAAATTCCATGAAAAAGTATTAGAAAATGAAGAGTTTAAAAGTGGAAATTATTCAACTAACTTTATAGAGAAAAATTTTCCTGAATATTTAAAGGGATAAAAATTTAAAAGGAGGATATGGTCCTCCTTTTTCCTTAAAATAATAAAATCAAAATTTAATTTAGTATATATTAATAAAAAAGATAGGAAATGATAAAAAAAATGATATACTATAAGTGTAACTGTTTATAAGTGTAAGATAATTTTGGAGGTGGACAGATGTCTGAATTAGGAAACATTAAAATAGCTGATGACGTAGTAAAGGTAATAGCAGCAAAAGCAACAATAGAAGTGGATGGAATCTACAAGATGACAAGTGGAGTAACTGATGAAGTGAATAAGATCTTAGGTATCAATAAGATGACTAAGGGAGTAAAGGTTGAAGTAGGAGAGAAAGAGTGTAGTGTAGATGTACATATAGTTGTAGAGTATGGTTTTCCAATCCCAGTAGTAGCTACTAATGTACAGGAAAATATAATTAAAAATATTACAGAATTGACTGGTCTTAAAGTTGTAGAAGTAAATGTCTATATTCAGGATGTTAAGGTGAAAGAAATTTCAAAAGAAGAAGTAATATTAGACTAGAGGCGTTATACGCCTCTTATATTTTTAAGGTTTAAATTTGGGGGAATGGATATGTTTATGAAATTTATTTTTGGAATAGCTTGGATAGGGATCTTCATCCTGGCTGTACTTGGGATATATATAGGGATGTTTCCGGCATACTTAGAGATATTGGATTTTAACAGCCTGATAACCAGAGGTGCTGTAGCAGGAATATCACTTGTTTATCTATTACTATTTGTAGAAAAATTGATTAATCTTTTTGAAAGACCAAAAGAATTAAGGATGAAAACTCCTAATGGAATGTTAAAAATATCTTCAAATTCTGTAAATAATATAGTGAAAGAAGTGGTAGGAGAGCATCCAAAAGTTAGAAATTTAAAAGTAAAAAATAAAACTAATGGAAAAAAATTGAAAATTTTTGTATCTATTGATATAATGTCTAGTCAGTCCCTTTCAGATGACCTTAATTTGATCCAGCAAGATATTAAAGATCGGATTGAAAGTTATTTAGATTTGAGTATTACAGAAATTGAACTTAGAGTAACTAAGTTAATTAAAGATAAATCTAATAATGGAAGAGGTGATTAATTATGTTAGAGGAATTGATAGAAAGATTAGCAATAAATAGTAAAAAATATATAGGTGGACTGATGGGATTTGCTTTTGGTTATATCTTTATAACCCATGGTATTATACCTATGATAGTAGTTATGTTGACAACTTTATTGGGGTCTATCTTTGGAGATAAGGAAAATATTAAAAAGCTAAAAAAAATATTGATTAATAGATTAAAAGAAGAATAGGAAGGGAAAATTATGAGTAGAAAGATCGCAAGAGAAGAGTTATTCAAGCTTTTATTTGAAGCTGACATGAACAAGGTAACACCATTAGAAAGATTGGAAGAATTTTTAGAAGATGGGAACAGAAGAGTGGAAATATCGGAAGATGAAGAAACTTCTAACAACGTTGAAGAACTTACTTTGACTAAAACAGAAGTGGAATTCATTAAAGAATTTGCAGCAGGAATAGACAAACACTATGGTACTATAAACCAAGAGATAGCTGAAAAGATGGATGAATGGTCGTTAGAAACTGTAGGAAATGTAGAGAGATCATTACTTAGATTTGGTGTATATGAATTGATGTACGAAGAAACTGGTTTTGAAATTGTATTGAATGAGATTATCGAATTAGCTAAAATTTATGGGGATGCAACATCACATGAATTTGTAAATGGTGTATTGGCTAAGTTTGTAAAAAAGTAGCCTCACATGTTATTTGAGCATTAATTTCCAAATATAATTTAAATAAAAAGCAGAGATTAGATAATTCTAATTTCTGCTTTTTATTTTATTACCTATTGCTTAATTTTTTTATCAGCCTTATATTTTCTTCTAAATTTTTAACCTTTGTGGTGCTGACTAAGATAGATTTGAGAGGTTCTTGTTTCATAACATACTCAAAAGCACTTTCTATCAGAGGTTTATCAGGGGATTTCAAGGTTTCGATTCTATCAAAGGTTTCCCTGTCATGAAATAAGTCATTAAATTTCCTTATATCCATTTTGGCAAATTTATATCCTTTTTTTACTTTCTCTGACAGTAACCCTTGAGCTAGAGTACTGTAAGAGATATATCCAATATCGTTACTTTGACAAAAAGGCAGGATATCTTTTTCATCATTGGTTTGTAACATATTATATTGATTTTGAATACTACTGATATCACATATATTGGACGCCTGTCTCAGATCCTCCAGCTTAAAATTAGATACGCCTACACCTTTTATTACGTTCTGTTCTTTTAACTCGCTGAGAGTCCCAAATACTGCCTCTAATGATGTTTTGTTGTCTAAGTAGTGAACTTGGTAGAGGTCGATATAGTCGGTCTTTAACCTCTTTAGAGTAGCTTCTATTTCAAACAAAATTGAATCTCTGGATATATCATGGGTAACATGTCCCCATTCATTCCATCGAAGACCAAATTTACTGGCTATAACTATATCTTTACGAATACTCTTTGTAACTTCGCCTAGGATCTCCTCTGATTTCCCAAATCCGTAGATTGGTGCAGTATCAAAAAAGTTTACACCTAGTTCAATACTCCTCTCCAGAGTTTTAATAGCTTCTTCCTGGTTAACATCTTTCCATCCGTGTTTGGATAGAGCCCAGCAGCCAAAACCCAAAAGAGATATTTCTTTATCTATATTTTTAATTTTATTATATTTCATCTTTATACCTTTCTTTGAATAACTAGTTGCACGTAATACTTTTAATTTTTATATTTCTTTATATGCAGGGAGTTTGAGAATAAAAGTCGTTCCCTGATCTTTAATAGAATCCACTCCCAGACTTCCTCTGTTAAGGTGGATGAATTCCTTTGTGATGATAAGACCTAAACCGGTACCTTTTTCATTTTCTGTTCCCAGAGTAGTCAGATGCTGATCTAGTTTAAATAACTTAGACTGAACCTCTAAATTCATTCCTACCCCGTTATCTTTAATAAATATATAGATGAACTGATCTTTTCGCTCACTATAGAGTTCAATCTTTCCAGAATTAGGAGTAAACTTTATAGCATTGGAGATAATATTACGAAAAACAGCATCTATCATATTTTTATCAGCCCAAATAAAGTGTTTATCTGAGATATTATTTGAAAACTTAATATTTTTAGACTCTAAATTTAATTTTAAAATTTGGTATGCTGAAGCAGTGAGGTCATTTATCTTAACCTTCATAGGAGAGGGTATAACATGTCCTCTCTGTATTTTAGACCATTCTAATAGATTGATTAAAAGTGCATTTATTCCCTGTATAGAATCATTGATAGAATAGATTAATTTTTTTTTCTTTGCCTCATCATAAGAATCGTATTTTCTGGTTAAAATACTAAAAATTCCAGTAATTCCAGTAAATGGACTTTTTAGATCATGGGCTAAAACAGATATAAATTTATCTTTAGTCTTATTATTTTCTATTAGTTTTTGATTTTGTAATTCTAATTTATTTTCATAAAATTTACGTTTATTGGTTTCTTTTAAAATAACCCATATAGTGATGGAGAGCATGAAAAAAATAAATAAACTGAGTAGTCTGTACCCGTCTAAAAAATGTTTTTTCATGGCAATTATCTCAGTTTCTGGGACTTTAATAACCAACCTCCAAGTAGAATCTGTATTTTCACCAAAACTTAATTTGGGCAGAAGCTTCTTAAAATCTATGGTATCGAAGGTATATAGGACATCTTTACTGAGAAGTGAACCACTATTAGAATTCATAGGGAGGAGTTCCTCTTTTTTTAAGATCTCTGTTTTTTTTGATTCATCAATTTTATTATTCTCATCTAACCCAAACCAATAGAAATCTCCTTCAGATATTAAATTTATAGATCTGTATTTTTCTAAAATATTATCAATATAAGTTTGTCTACCATAGAGGGAGATAGTTCCCAAGGGAACATTATCTTTTCCATAGATAGGTGCCATAATATTGACTATAAAATTATTTTTATAGTCTCCTAATTTGGAAAATGTAATCTTTTTAGGATTTTTTGTTAGAAATTCTTCAGGTAATTTAAGATATTCATTGTTATAATATTCTTCAATTATTACGTGATTTCTATTATTTCTTATATATCCTGCAAAATACTTATTTTTAATTTTTAGATAACTTTTTAAATAATCATGATTTTCCTTTAAATTAGATCTTCTATATAGAAGTGATCTCAACTGGGGAGTTTCAGATAAAAACTGTACGTCATCTATATAGTCAACAAATTCCCTTTCAATATCTTTTTTTATTAAGTTTAAAATCATTTTTTTCTCAGATTTCATTTTAACTATATTTTGAGATACATTTAACTGATATAAGAAAGAGATAAACATAAAGAGAGGGATGAGACTTCCTCCCAGCAAAAGCAGATAAGATTTAAATATTTTATTTTTTGATTTAGTCATCTTATCTCCTCCTCTACATTGAATTTATACTATATTAGCACAATAAGTGCAAAAACTCAACGTTTTGAGGAAGATAAAATTAATGATTATGATGTTCTAATCCCTGCAGAATTATATTTTTAACATGACTGTCATTTAGGGAGTAGTATACTATTTTTCCATCCTTTCTATTTTTAAGAACTCTGTTTTCCCTTAAAACCTTAAGCTGATGGGAGATAGAGGAGTGGGTCATGTTCAGAGTGGTTGCAATATCGCACACACACATCTCTCCCTCTAAAAGAATAGTAATAATTTTAAACCTTGTCCCGTCTCCTAAAATTTTAAAGAATTTAGCAGTCTGCTCTAGAGAAGTCTGATCTTCTAGTGTTTTTTTTGCTTTATCTACCCTGGTTTCATTGATTGAAACACATTTACAAATATCCATAATTAATCCTTTATAATTACAAATTTATCGGCAACTATCTCCTTGATAACAGATGTAAATTCTAACTTATTATTCATAATTAGAGGAAGGATAATTTGTTTTTTATCGTGGGTAATGATATCTAAACAAGCTTCTAGTTTTTTGCTCTTAGGAGCTACCATCTTACGAAGTTCAACTAATTTTACTTTATCTAACTCTATAGTAAGTTGTTTATTAATTAACTTTTTATTGACTACATCGATCTCAATCTTATAAGAACAAGACATCTTTAAGTTATACAGACCAAATAAAACCATCAAGAGGGCTAAAATATAGCCTATTGGATTGCCACCATTGGTTTTAAGAACCCAAAGTTGGAATCCTCCAATCAAAGTTATAGGAATTCCTGTTCCCAGCCAGACAATTTTTTTTGTGAAATTTAATCCGTATTTGTGCTTGTCTTTTAATACTACATTTGTGTTGTTTAATTTTTTAATAAAATCATCATAAAATAACATGTTTTTTCTCCTTATGTTTTTAGATATTAATATAGAGTGTAGAAGTTATCTACACTCTATAAAAAGTTTACTTTATAAGTTTCTTTAACTCTTCATCTTTAAAATCTAAGTTATGAACTGAATTGATATATCTGATAGTTTTAGTCTTACCTCTGATTAATAGAGTCTGAGTTCTAGCTATGTTCTTCTTTCTATTAACTCCTGTTAAAAGATCTCCGTCGGTAATTCCTGTAGCAGAAAATATAACTTCGTCATCTTTAACTAAATCATCTATAGTAAAGACATTGGAAATATCTATCCCCATCTCTTCACATCTAGATTTTTCAAAGTTAGAAATCTTATCATTTTCTAAAGAGATCCCCTTAACTTCATTTCTTAATTTTAATCTAGCCTGCATATCTCCACCAAGAGCTTTGATAACTGCAGCAGAGATAACACCTTCAGGTGCTCCTCCGATTCCGTATAACATATCTGCGTCAGAATCAATAATAGCAGTTAAGATAGAACCAGCTACATCCCCGTCAGGAATAGCAAATATTCTAACACCCATTTTTTGTAGGTCTTTGATGATCTTATGGTGTCTAGGTTTATCTAAGATAACCATAACTAATTCATCTAAAGATTTATCCAAAACTTTAGCTACGTTAGTTACGTTGTCTAAAAGTGGTAAATTAAGATCGATAGCTCCACGTGCGTCAGGTCCTACGATTAACTTTTCCATATACATATCTGGCGCTTTTAAAAAACTATCTTTATTTCCGATAGCCATAACTGCTAAGGCATTTCCTTGACCTTGGGCAGTCATACGAGTTCCTTCTACAGGATCTACAGCGATATCTACAGCGATATCCATATCTTTTCTTAGGCCAACTTTTTCACCGATGTATAACATAGGTGCTTCATCAATTTCCCCTTCTCCAATAACTATCTCTCCATTGATATGGATCTTGTTCAACATAGTTCTCATAGCGTCAACAGCTGCTTGGTCAGCTGCTTCTTTGTCACCTCTACCGACCCATTTGTGTGCTGCTAATGCGGCAGCCTCAGTTACCCTTGCAAATTCGATAGCTAGTTCTCTTTTCATTAATCTTGTTCCTCCTCGTATATAACTCTATAGATAGTTTCGTTCTTTTTCTTCATGGCTAGTTTATCCCTTGCAAATTTTTCTATATAATAAAGATTATTAAAATTATCTAATTGTAGACTTATGTCATCCATTTCACGGTGTAACTTCTCAGATTGAATAGTTGTAGCTTTTAACTCCTTCTGTAGATGATCCAGTGTCCGGTATCCACGATAAATTCTAGGAATATAGAGAAATATTCCTAGTATTCCAAGGACAATGAATATAAAAAAACCATTAATTCTTTTCATTATTTCTTACCTTCTAATTTTTTCATTAATTTAACGATATATATTCCTAGAGCAAAAATTATAATATTTGTAATTCCGCTAGATAAAGTTAAAGTAAATCCAGGCCAAATCTCCACAAGGGAAGCTACAATAAGCCCGATTATAAAATACAAAGTATTATCTCTATGAGATTTTAAAAGTTTGTCAATGATTCTAGCAAAACCAACAATACCTATGACAGCTCCGATACCTACCAAGGCAACAGGCAGTATCATCCTGCTATTTACAAATCCTAAAATATTATAATATTCTCCTAACATAACCAGTAGGAGGGATCCAGAGATTCCAGGGATGACCATAGCTCCTCCAGCCAAAGCGCCAGCCAGGATTAATTTTATACTATATCCTCCTGTCAACTGATATAAGCTGCTAGAAGTTTCACCATCACCATAGAAAGACTGAAGGATTGTAAAACCAATCATTAAAAGTAATCCAAATAAAAACCATAGTTTTCCATGTTTATTTATTTTTTTATTATCTCGATGGGTCAAAACTAGCGGCAGAGATGCCACTATCAGTCCTAAGAAGAAAAAGCTAGTGCTCTCTTTATAGTTTGTATAGAGAAAACCAATCACTTTTGCAAATACGAGTAGTCCAATGATAACCCCTATAAATATCTGTGATAAAAATTTAATAAATTCTATCTTTTTTTCTTTAGGAGCAGTGAAAAATTCTCCTACAGACTCTGTAAGTTTTTCATAGACCCCTAAAAGGAGAGCAACAGTTCCACCAGAGACTCCAGGAATAATATTAGCTATTCCAATAAAAGCACCACTGATTATATTTTTAATCACTGTTAACCATCCCCTCAATTTCTTTGATAAAAGATTTTACATCTGAAAAATCTTTATATACAGAGGCGAATCGGATATATGCAATTTCATCTAATTTTTTTAGTTTTTCCATAACCAGTTCACCTAATTCAGTACTTTCTATCTCTAGATGATTAGTTTTTCTGATAGTGTCTTCAACTTCTCCTACAAATCTTTCCAAAGCTTCCAGGTTGACATTTCTTTTAATGACAGCCCTTTCAAGACCTTTTAATAATTTGTCTTTATTGAAGACTTCCTTGATATTATTTTTTTTTATTACAAAAATAGGAATAGGTTCTATTTTTTCGTAAGTAGTAAATCTTTTACAGCAAACGACACATTCCCGTCTTCTTTTTATAGAGTTATCTGTGCTATAAGGTCTACTATCAATAACTTTAGTATCCATAGCTCCACAGTAAGGACATTCCATAGTTTACCCCTCTTCTGAACTTATGATATTTAAAATTTCTTGTGGATTTGTTGCATTTAATAATTTATTTCTAAAATTCTCATCTCTGATCAATCTTGAAATCCTAGCTAAGATCTTAAGGTATACGATGCTGTCACTAAGTGGTGAAGCAAATACAAAAAACAGCTTAACATCTTGACCGTCTAAAGATTCAAAGTTAAGTCCGTCATTAGATCTTCCAAAGGCGATAGTTAATTTTTTAGCAAAATCAGTTTTAGCATGGGGAATAGCCACACCTTTTCCTATTCCAGTACTTCCTAGTTTTTCTCTTTCAATAAGAGCTGATTCGATGACTTTAGGGTCGTCGACAGTATCTGAAGCTCCAAGTAGTTGAGATAATTCCGAAAGAGCTTCTTTTTTATTTTTAGCTTTTAAATCAAGGGAAATCATATCCAAAGTTATATAATCTGTTATTTTTGCAATGTTCATGTGGTCCTCCTAAAAATATTTTTTAAAATTTATTTTTAAATTTAAATGGTAGTTCATATAATCTTCCAAGAGTAAAATTATATTTTTAATATCATCTATACATGGATCTAGAGAGATTATATCATTTATTTTTTCATCGAATAAGTGTATAATTATAATTTTTTGAATTTCAGTTAATTTATTAGAGGTCGGGATATTATCTATTATGGAATTTTCTATATTAAAATATAGTCCGTCTTTTATATTGAACATAATTCCTTCCTCTTTAATAAGGAGAGCTAAAAAATAACCTAAAAGGAGATAATCCTTGGTAGGTTTATTATTTTTGTCCAAAAACCGAAAGGAGTTCAAAAGTAATTTGTATAAACTTGTTCGTGTTTCATTTTCAACTAAGATAGAGTTTAAAATTTCTAAGATATGAAAAGAAATATTTAATTTTTCCAAATCTTTTCTGAGATTAAAAAAAGTCTCATTCAATTCAAAAGAACTCAAGATATAGTATTCATCTTTCTTATAAAATATAAAGTTAGAGATCCCGAATAAATCAGCTCCATTAAGATGTCTTTTTTTTGATTTTCTGATGCCGCTAATATTGATATTGATCTTGCCAAAATTCTTAGTAAACAATGTCAATGCTCGATCAGCTTCAGAGTGATCCACTTTTTTTATTACTATGCCATCAGTTTTTAATAATTTCATCGAGGGAAAAATCCTTTTTAGATATAGGTATATTTATTTTAATATCTTTAATTATTAATTCTGAGATTTCAATATTTCTATCTAGTATTCTAACATGTGTTGGAAAATTAATCTCATTTATTTTTGAAAAAGATTCAAATTTTATAGTTATTCCATCATTATAGACAATTTTTTGGATTTGGTTATTAGATTTTACCACTTTAAAATCTACATCTCCGTCATATGATTTTAGGTCCCGAATAAATTTTAAAGTATAATTTTCATCTTCGTTTATTTTCTGGTTTATTGTCTGCTCTAAAAGTGGGTAATAGATAGTTTTATCGAACCCATTATATAGATAAATTTCTCCCTTGTTTATAGAAGGAGAAATCATTTTTTTTATAAGTTTATCTGGCAGATCGGCTAAAATTTCGTATTCTTTTGTTTTTGTTCGATTGTTTAAATGGCTGGTTTCAATAATTACAGCTTTAAAAGTATTAATTTTATTAAATTCATTTTTATCTTCAGCAAACAAACTCAAGCTAAATATAAAAAAATAAAGAACAAATTTTTTCATAGACTCACCTCTCTTTTTTTATAACCATAACATCTTTAAGATTAAATATATTATATGGTAATTTTACTGTTATTTGTTTAAACATCTCGTCGTTATTATCGATAGATGTAATCTCTCCTAAAAAAAGGTTTTTTTTATAGATATCACTGATACCAGAGGTAAATATTTTATCGCCTACCTGGATATTTGAGTCAGTAACAACGTATTCCAGACTGAGTATCTCATTTCCCTGGCCACTTAAAATCGAGAGAGTGTCTCCGTTTTCATTGGTAGCACTGGTATAACTTTGATTAGAAGTGATTAATTCCACTGTGGAGTGGTCATCAAAGACTTCTTTGATCCTTCCAACTACACCGAGAGTGGAAGTAACCGCCATATTTTGTTTTATATTATCATTTTTTCCTTTATCAATTGATATAGTTTCGTAAGGATTTAGTGCATCAATATAGGAAATTTGTGCTACTATAATTTTATATTTGACTTTTTTCTTCATTTGAAGCAGTTCCCTTAGATGCTGATTTTCCTTTAAAAGATTCTTATTTTCAAAGGAAATATGTTTTTGTTTTTCTATGGTTAATTCTAAGATTTCATTTTTTTTAGAGATCTCTTTGATATAAAAAAAAGTATTAAAATAATTCTGAATATTGCTGGTAGTTTTATATACTTTTAATTTGAGGGGAAGTAGCAGATTATTGGTTTTAGATATAAGAAAATCAGACCGCGAAAAAGCGGCAGTTATTAAAATAACTATGATTAAAGATAACCACCACTTTTGTTTAGTCTTTTTTTGTTTAAAATTCATCTATATTTTATCTATAATAGAAAGTAATAATTTTGTACATCCTACCATATCTTTGATTTTAATAAATTCCTCTTTAGTATGTACTTTACTCATACCTATACCTAGATTAACAGAAGGTATTCCCTTTCCATTGTAGATATTAGTGTCACTTCCACCACCAGATTTCATAGGTTTATATTCGATATTTATATCTTTACAAGCACCCTCTAAAATCTCTAAAATCTCACTACCTGCTTCGATTTTAAATCCATCATATCCCTTTACGATTGATTCTTTAAATTCTGCCCCAAACTCTTTTGCTGTCTCAGTGAAGATAGCTTTAGTTTCAGATAGTAATTTGTCTAAAACTTTACCATCAAAACTTCTAGCCTCATACATCATAGATACACTAGGCATTACAATATTTACAGCGGCTCCTCCAGTTACTACACCAATATTAGAAGTGGTGTTTTCATCTACCCTTCCTAATCTTAATTTAGTGATGGCGTGGGATGCCACTACCAATGCATTTATCCCATTTTCAGGCTCTAAACCTGCATGAGCTGGTTTACCAATGATTTCGATCTTTCCTTTCGCTGCAAATGGAGCCTGTATAGTAACAGTTCCAGGTTTACCACCTGAGTCGATGATGATTCCAAAATCAGGAGCATATTTTTCTATATCCATAGCACGAGCACCGAAAAGACCGATCTCTTCTGCAATAGAAAAGACAACTATAATCTCAGGGTGATCTAAGTTATTTTCCTTTAATTGTTTAAGCATCTCTAAGATAGCTGCAATACCAGCTTTGTCGTCTCCCCCTAAAACAGAGGTACCATCTGATTTAATGATTCCATCTTCTATAATCGGAGTAATCTTATCACAAGGTAAAACAGTGTCCATATGAGCACTAAATAATATTTTCTTTTTATTAGAACCTTTAGCTTTTAAGACACCAATGATATTACCGGCATTACCGTTACAACTTTCACCTGCGTTATCTTCAGTAACTTCAAGACCGATCTTTTCTAATTCAACTTTTACACAATCAGCCATAGCTCTTTCTTTTAGAGATGGTGATGGGATTTTAACCATATCTAAAAAATTATCTACGATTCTTTTTTCATTTATCATGTTTTCCCCCTGATATATTTAATTTTATTTTGTTTTATCTAAAGAAATTATATAATAAAAATAAGGAATTTGCAAAGGATTATGGTGTTTTAATAATTCTAATTTACTCATTTTAATAGAATAATCATAAAAAAAGAAACTGTTCCACATTGTGGATGGAAATATTAACTAAATAGAGGTATACTTTTAAAGGAAATCGAGAGTTATTAGGAGGAACTAGATGTTAAAAAAAATAAAATTATTACCGTTGATGATTATCCTGGGAGTGGTACCCTTAATAGTGAGATTAAAGATTATACCAACTCCCATAGGAAGTCTGGATTATCTGGCATATCCATTGGGAGAGAATAACTTTGATTTTTTCTCCTACTACAAGGCTGTCTTTATTGTAGCTCTTTCGACTATAGGGCTCATGTTTTTTTTCATAAAGGGTGAGGTTATAAAAACAAAATACTATATCCCTTTAATATTCATGGGGATATTAGCTAACTTATCTACAGTATTTTCTCCCTTTACATCGATAGTTTTAAAAGGGGTTGGAGACAGGTACGAGGGGATTTTTGTGTGGCTGTCATATCTGATAATAACTTTTTTAACTGTCAACTTGGCGAGGACTAAAAAAGATATAAAAATACTTTTAGGAGCAGCCTTTGCAGGGGTTATTATAATATCAATTCTAGGGAGCTTTCAGTTTTTTGGATTGGACCTATTTAAGAGTGATTTCGGTAAACACCTGATCCTGCCTAAAGACCTTTGGGGAATAGCTGACACTCTAAATTTTAAATTTGATAAATATATTATCTATGCTACCTACTTTAATCCAAACTATGGCGGGTCATTGATGGTTATGTTTTTATTCTTTGCTGCAATGACTTTTTTGAGTGTAAAGGGGAAGTTATATAATGTTTTGACTTATTTATTTTATATCCTGATCTATATAAATTGGCTGGGGTGCCGATCTAGAGCCGGTTTTTTAGCAGGACAATTCACATTGATGTTTTTTATTTTCTTTTATAGGAAAAAAATAATTAAAAAATCAAAAAAAATAATCCTGCTCATAGTTACATCTTTAATCATAGGTATAATAATGGATAATTTTTCAGAAAACTCCCTGGGTAAAAAGTTATATGATACAGAACTGTCAAAATATAATCCTATAAGAGAGATGGTTCTAAATAATCCCAATGATTTGGTGGTTACAACAGATAGAGTTTCATTAAATATTATCACAAAAGATAATAAGTTAATTTTTAAAGATGAGGAAGGCAGATTACTTTCACCTAAATTTATGAATAATCAATATAAATTTACCGATAAAAGGTATGGAAAGTTTGAAATTGAGAAAAGAAAAGAAGATTACTATAATATAGTCTATGATAAGTTTAGTTATCCTTTAATCTTAAGAAATAATGGTTTTAAAACCATTGGATTTCAGGGGAGACTTAGTGATATCCATATGGCTGATAGGGTTAAATGGATGGACGGGTATGAGACAAAGGGGAGTTCAAGAATATATATATGGTCTAGAACTATTCCAAAATTAAAACAGACTGGATTTTTAGGAGGAGGACCTGACACCTATTCTTTAATCTTCCCCCAAGAGGACAATTTTGGAAAGAGGATAGCCTTTGGAAATCCTAGTATGATAGTGGATAAACCCCATAATCTGTATTTACAAATACTCATCAATATGGGGTATCTATTCTTTATAGGCTTTGTAGTTTTTATTGGATCTTACCTGATTCAATCTGTAAAAATTTATAGAAATAGAGAATTTAATAGTTTTTATGAAGTTGTGGGCTTAGCTACAGCACTAGCTATAAGTGGTTATCTGGCTGCTGGGATGTTTAATGACAGTGCAGTATCGGTAGCACCATATTTTTGGTTTTTTATGGGATTAGGTATAGCAATAAACAAAAAGCTGGAAGGGTAACCCTTCCAGCTTTTTGTTTATCTAGAAAATATATAATTATACTTATCTGGATGCAACGTCACGTTGCTTTTATTTTACTGGCCTTTTGGGTTGGATAAATGCATCCCTTACTATAACTTCTGCAGTTTTTGGAAGGGTAACCTCTACTTTTAACGGTCCTCTCTTTACAGAGATCCACCCAAGTCCCTTAAATACAAGTTCCTCTTCTACATTTAGATCATAAACTTCAGTCTTTGTAGGTAGAGCATAGAATTCATCCTTACACTTCTCACATGGAGGAGTTATTAAAGTCCCTGTATGTTCTGTAATAAGTTTTTCTACCCTTTCTTCTTTTGTATCATGGAAAGTTACATTTTTAGAAGCAAATATACTGAATATAGGTTTCATCTCATTATCAGTCAGAACTTTAACTTTAACTAATCCACCGATTAAGATTATTTTATCCGCATTCACTTTAAATGTTTTTCTAGAGATCTCCTTAGAAGGAACGATATCCAAATGACATTTCTCGCATACCAGGTCAGATATTCTTCCAGTAGGTATCAATCCAGGAGTATCTATTATTGTAATATTAGAATCAGGGATTACATTTTTAGTGGCCTTAAGTGTAGTACCAGGATATTTAGAGATAGTAGCTTTCTTCTCTCCCAATAATCTATTTATGATACTTGATTTTCCAACATTTGTAGTTCCCATTACCATAACTTTTGCACCATGCGGGCAGAAATGGTTTATCTTTCTGATTATACCGTTAACACCATAAGTATTTTTAGCACTGACTATAGCGATATCCAGGGGAACGATACCTTCCTCTGCAAGTCTTTCCTTTACCCAGTTAGCTACTTCACTGGCATGTTTTCCTCCAGGGATTAGATCGATCTTATTGATGATTACAATAGAATCTTTCTCTCTTAAAATATCTAATATTTCATCGTCAAATGATCCTTCAAAGTCAATAATATCGAATACAGCTAAGACTATTTTAGCACTTTTAGCAGAACGCTGAACCTCTTTTCTATAATCTTCAGCAGTCATCTCCATAGGAATAAAGTCACCGTAGTTAGTTAATTTAAAACATCTTTGGCAGGTTGCACTTTTTTTTCCTTTTAACATCTCTTTAGGGACATAACCCTGTTTACTTTTATCTTCACTCTGTAGTTCAATACCACAACCGTTACATTTTTTTATTATATTACTCAAAATTTAAACCTCCGTTTATCATTACGCTTTGGCAGTAAAACTTACCCACTCTTTATCTTTTGTTTCTGAGATAACTTCGTATCCCAATGAAACTATTCTTTTCTTTATCTCCTCAGCTTTATCTTCAATTATTCCAGAAAGGATCATAAGACCGCCTTTTTTTACAACTGTAGACATATCGTTTAGTAGGAGTAAGATTACATCAGCTAAGATGTTAGCTACTACTACATCAAACTTTTTCTCTTCTACAACTTTAACTAAATCACCTTTGAATAGTTTGATACTATCCATATCTACTTTATTTAACTCTAAATTTTCTTTGGCTACTTCTACAGCCAGAGGATCGATATCAACACCCCATACTTCAGATGCTCCTAATTTATTGGCTGCAACCATAAGTATTCCAGATCCGGTACCAACATCTATAACAGAATCCCCTTCATTGATATACTCTTCCATCTGTTTGATACAAAGGGAAGTAGTCGGGTGTGATCCAGTACCAAAAGCCCTTCCAGGATCTAATTCGATTACTATCTCGTCTCCTTCAACTTCGTATTCACGCCAAGTAGGTTTTACCACAAATCTTTCACTTACTTTTTCAGGGTAAAGATATTTTTTCCAAGAATTTTGATAATCCTCTTCATCTAATTCGTAAAAATCCAATGAATAGATAAGGTCCTCACGGTCGTTAAACTTTTCTTTAAAAGTATCAACAATAAGAGCTTTTTTCTTCTCTACATACAAATTTATAGGGAAATATGCTGATACAGCATAATCTCTCTGTAAAAATATCTTTTCATCTCTATAGTAATCCAAAGAATCTCTTTCCATCGGTTCATCGATCTTAAGCCCTTGAACTCCAAACTCATAAAACAAATCGGTTATTTCTTTTTTTACGTATTGAGGCTCATCGGCATCAAATATTAATCTAACTTCTATTAATTTCATATTTCTCCTTTTTAGCATTTTCTTTAAGTAATACTCCTAATTCATTGTCATATAAATTTAACTTTACTGGTGTGATAGATATATAGCCATTTTCAACAGCTTCTAAATCTGAGTTCTCCACATGGTCACCTTTTATAGGGTGACCTCCTAACCAAAAATATTTATTTCCCTGGGAATCTTCCCTTTCTATTAATTTTTCCTGGAATTTTCTATTGCTCTGCTTAGTATACTTAATCCCTTTAATCTCTTCTGTAGGAAGGTTGGGAACATTTATATTTAAGAGGGTTCCAATAGGAAATTTTATATCTTTTATATCTTTTAAATACTCCGCTATAAATTCTCCTGCACTCTCAAAGTACAGATCATTCCCATCTACGATAAGGGAGAGAGCGATGGCATTTTTTCTCCAAAAAGTTCCCTCAGAGGCCGCAGCAAAAGTTCCCGAATAAAATAGATCGGTACCTAAATTAGCCCCACGATTTATCCCTGAGATTACAAAGTCAATATTCTTTTCATCGTATAGGTGGGTCAATGCCACCTTTATAGTGTCTGCAGGTTTACCAGAAACAGAATGACCAAATAGAGTATTATCTCTATAAACTTCCTTTACTCTCAAGGGCTGGTGCAGGGTAATCCCGTGTCCGGTACCACTTTGTTCCTCCAGGGGAGCAACTACATATGTTGTGTGACCAGCATCTTGAAGGTGATTAACTAAAATTTTTATCCCTTCAGCATAGATACCGTCATCATTTGAAATTAATATATTCATAAATTACTCCTTATAAAAAATCTGCAAAATCTAACTCTTCGATAGACATATCGACCCTCTTGATATCACTGCATTTTCCATATTGATCTAATTCTACCTCAATACCATTGATCCTTACATTGTCATTACAGATAGCAAACTTAGTCGGAAGGGAAGTCAAAAATCTAGGTAGAACTGAGTCTACAGTCATTCCAATTATCCCGTCATGAGATCCAGTCATCCCCACATCTGTAATATACCCGGTACCGCCATCTAAGATTCTGCTGTCAGAAGTCTGAATATGGGTATGAGTTCCTAGGACTACAGAAACTTTACCATCAAGGAATCTTCCCATAGCCATCTTTTCAGATGTAGCCTCAGCATGAAAATCTACGATAATATTAGTTGTTTGTTTTCTGATCTCGTCCAAAACTTCTGTTATTCTTTGGAATGGACAATCAATAGGAGGCATAAAGATTCTTCCCTGTAATGAAACAACACCTACTTTTTCCCCGGCAGGAGTTGTAAAGATGTTCCAACCTACTCCAGATACTCCCTTTGGATAGTTCAGTGGTCTTAAAATTTTATGATCGGTTTTAAGGTACTCCACCATCTCTTTTTTATCCCAAATATGGTTACCAGAAGTAATGGCATCTACTCCGATTTCATAAAATTGTTTAGCTATTTTTTCAGTTAGTCCAAATCCTGCAGCGGCATTTTCACCATTGACAACAATCATATCATATTCACTTTTCTTTCTCTCTAGATAGTCGGTTAAGATATTTCTACCTGGTTTACCAACGACATCTCCTATTATTAAAACTTTCATTTAACCCCTCTTTTCTTTATATATAATATTTATTTTTGATTTTTTTCTCACGATATCTTTTGCTTTACAATGTATAATTATATCATATTTTCAATAAAATTTATACTGTAATTCTACCATAAAAAATGAGCCGATAAGATCAGCTCATTTTTTGTATTTTAAAAGTTTTCTCAACTCTCTTTATGTACAACTGTTTTTGCAGCTGAAGGAGAATTATTTTGCATACTCTACAGATCTAGTCTCTCTGACTACAGTTACTTTGATCTGACCAGGATACTGCATAGTTTCTTCTATTTTTTTAGCTATATCACGAGATAAGATAGTTGTCTTATCGTCACTTATGATTTCAGGGTTTATGATGATTCTCATCTCTCTACCAGCTTGGATAGCATAAGATGAATCTACACCCTCAAAAGAGCTCGCAATAGCTTCTAGTTCTTCTAATCTTTTGATATATGTATTTAATGTCTCACGTCTTGCTCCAGGTCTAGATGCTGATATAGCATCTGCTGCTTGAACTAAAACAGATTCGATACATTTGAATTCAACTTCATGATGATGTGATTCTGCACCATTGGCTACCAGGTCTTTTTCACCGAATTTTCTTAAAAATTCCGCTCCTAATAGTCCATGAGAAGTTTCAGTTTCATGAGTTAATACCTTACCAATATCATGGAATAAACCAGATCTTTTAGCTAATTTTACATCTGCTCCGATTTCGGCAGCTAATGTAGCAGCCAGGTGACCTACTTCTATAGCATGAGTTAAAACATTTTGTCCATAACTGGTTCTGAACTTCAGGCTACCTAATACTTTAGTTACTTCAGGATGAACTCCTGTAATACCAAGTTCAAATAGTGCATGTTCTCCAGCTTCACGGATTCCTTTATCCACTTCTTTAGTTGCTTTTTTAATAGCTTCTTCAATCTTTGTAGGATGGATTCTTCCATCATTTACTAATTTTTCCAGAGCACTTCTAGCTATCTCTCTTTTAACACCATCAAAACATGATAAAACTACAGCTTCCGGGGTGTCGTCGATGATTACATCTACTCCAGTTAAAGATTCAATAGTTCTGATATTTCTACCTTCACGTCCTATGATTCTACCTTTCATCTCATCGTTTGGTAGCTGCACTACAGATACAGTAGCATCGGAGACGAATTCTGCTGAAGCTTTTCCAATAGCAGTAGATAGTATTCTTTGAGTCATTCTATCTTTTTCTTCCTCTAATTTATGTTCAAAACTTCTGATCATAACAGCTGAGTCATGAGTAAGATCGTCTTTTAATTTATCTAATAAGATGTTTTTTGCATCCTCTTTAGATAATTCAGAGATTTTCTCTAATTCCAACTCTTGTTTTTGTTTTAATTCTTCGATCTCATTTTCTTTAAGGTTTAACTTTTTTTCATAATTATTTACTTCTACAGTTTTTGCTTCAATTCTGTCTAACTTACTGTCTAAAGATTCCTCTCTTTTAATAAGTCTGTTTTCCTTTTGATTTATTTCATTTTTAGCTAATTTAACTTCTTTTTCAGCATCTTCTTTAATCTTATATGCTGTTTCTTTAGCTTTTATAGTTATCTCTTTAGCCTTTGATTCAGCATCAAAGGTAGCTCTTCTCTCGATTTTTTCAGCTTTAATTTTTGCTTGCTCAACGCTGTTCTCAAGGTTGTTTAGATCTTCGATTTTTTTATCTACAACAGATTTTTTATAGAGTACAGAGGAAAAAATTCCTGCTGCAACTATAACTGCTGCTATCATAATAATTGTATTCATATTTTAAATCCCCTTTTAAAAAATAATGTTTTGGGATATTGATTAAAATTTAGCTAAAGCTTCTTCTTCAGTAGCGCAAATTTCAAATATCTCATCTAACCCAACCATTTCAAAAATTGTTTTGATATGATCATTTAAGTTTGATAGCTTTATATCACCATCATGTCCCTTAACTTCTCTTAATTTTCCTCTTAAAATTCCCATAGCCAAACTGTTAATGTGACTTAATTCTTCACAATTAATTATAAAGTTATAAGTTTCATTTTCAACTAACTTAGCCAGTCTCTCCTTTAACTTAGGAGCTACCATAGCATCAAGTTCACCTGTGATTTTAATTACCTTTATTCCATTAATGTCCTTTTCGATTAATTCAAAATTAGAGTTCATTATTTTGTTTCCTCCTCAACTTCTTTTAATATTTCAAACTTCGTTCCAACTTTCTTAGGTTTAATCTCTAGATTGTCTACAAGACCCCTAACTATATTTAATCCCATGCCCCCTTCAGACTTACTTTCTTTTAATCTGTTGAATCCAGCTCCAAAATCTTCTACAGTAATTTTTACGAAGTTGCCTTCCTTTATCATAAAGAAAGAGATCTCTCCATTATGATAGTTGTATCCATGTTCGATTGCATTGGTTGCCAGTTCATCTATAACAGTCAGAAGTCTAAGAATATCTTTTTTAGATACAGATTCTGCAATTAAATATGTTTTTACAAGGGCTCTGATTAAAGAAAGATTTTTTAAAGAAGATGGAACAATTATTTTGATTCCTTCGCCTTGCAATATTTCACCCTCTTTCATTAAAGTCTATTATTTTCCATTGTCCATCTTTAAAATTAAATACAATATCTAAATAGAGGCTTTCGTCGTAAAAATTAATAAGAGCTAAAATTTCAGCATGGTTTTCATTGAATTTCGGGTCTGTGGTATATATGTTTCCGCTACTCAAATCCAGCTTTTTTAGTTCATTTAATTTTATTTTATTTTTTATTCCCCTGTCAGTGTATTGTTCAATGATAAAGACCTGATTTTTGGAAAAAGCCGTCTTTAATACGTTTATTAGTTTTTTGAGGTCCTTAACCCCTTTCTCTCTTTCCGATATTAAATTTTCATATTTATCTAATTTTTTAGGATCTAGAGTTGTACTCATTTGAGAAAATAAGCCCTTAGCTTCATCTAACTCCCAGTTATTAATTTTTTGCTCTAATAACTGCTCTTGTGGAGATTCTGAACTATTTTTTAAAGGCGTATTTGTACACCCTAGCAGAAGCAGTAAAATCAGAGTTAAACTTAATTTTTTTAGCATCTTCTCCTCCTATAATATCATCATTACAATGATAGCACACTAAAAATAAAATATCAACCAACTAGTGTGGTTTATAACCTTTTTTCATATGTTTTTTACCAATGTCAGTTATTTTTTTAAATTAATTTTAGAATCTCTTCCAAAATTTCCTCTTCGCTCATTTTTTCCACATCAAACCAGACAACATCCGGGTCATTTTTAAACCATGTAAACTGCCTTTTGGCATATCGACGGGAATTTTGCTTTATTTGAAAAACGGCTTCTTCAAAAGTTATCTCACCTTTAAAATAATCTATAATTTCACTGTATCCTATGACATTGATCTTTCTCAGATTTTCTCCATATATAGTATAGAGTTTCTTAACCTCTTCGATGAGTCCTCCCTGAACCATAAGATCAACCCTCAAGTTTATTCTTTCATATAGATTGTTTCTGTCTCTTTCTAAACCTATCTTAATAAAATCAAAGTTATTTCTTTTGATATTTCTTTTACTGATGACAGAAAATTTTTCTCCTGTAAGGTGAAAAATTTCTACAGCTCGTCCTACTCTACGTTTGTTATTGGGATGGATATCTTTGGCTGCACAGGGGTCGATTCTTTCTAACTCTTCATATAGTTCCTCAGCACTTTTACGGTCTAATTGCTCCCTAAGTAAAGGCTCTGACTGAGGCAGTTCTGCCAAACCATTAGTTACAGAGTTTATATACAAGCCTGTTCCTCCGACCAGTATAGGTGTTTTTTTCTCATTTTCAAAAGTTTCCAGGATCATATTTACTCTTCTTTGAAACTCTCCTACATTATATTTATTTATAGGTTCTACTATGTCAATCATATGATGAAATATTCCCTGTGCTTCCTCTGAATCGACCTTTGCTGTACCTATATCCATTCCAGTATACACCTGAGCTGAATCAGCTGAGATTATCTCTGTATTTAATTTTTTTGCTAACTTTATAGATAAACTTGTTTTTCCTACAGCAGTAGGACCCAAGATAACAATACCTTTCATAAACAATACCTCCATTTTTTCTTAAATTATACCATATAACTGGTGTAGATTTACACTGAGGAGGTTTTGAGAAAATGAAAGTCATCTAAATAGATTGATTTCTTTATATAATTCGTCCTTTAGTTTTCATTATAATGTATGGTTTTTCATAGTAATGCATATTATGATAAATTTTGTGTTATCGTTTAAGATCAAGTTATAAAATTTATTAGATTAATACTTTTTAATCTTACTTTATGTTCGGAAATTAAAAAAAACACAGAGAATTGGAACAAAATTATTCAGAATTCTGATATTAATAATTATTAATTCTTAATTTTAAGTTTTTTTTGATCCTCCTTTTGATTATTTTTTCTAAAGTTATATTAGAACATTAATTCTCTTTTAATCTGTTGGTATTAAAAGGCTATTGACTATTGGAGGTTACTAACCTAAACTGATAGTAAGAAATTACTGGGAACACCGGTTATTCTGAAAAACTAGGGAAGAAGTTTTAAAACAAATTTTGATTTATTTTAGGGAGGAAATTCATGAACAAGAAAATATTATTACTAGCAGGAATCTTAGCATTAGGAGCTACAACATTTGCAGCAGAAGGAACAAGAGACTTATTAGATACATTTAAAGATGTAATAGCACCAAAGGAAGATATCACAGGTTACTGGAATCAAGGATTTAAAGCCTATACCGACACTGAAGCTAAAGATGATAGACAAATGAGATTACAAAATGAAATCGGGTTAAACTTAACAGATAAAGTATCTGTGGCTTTAAGAACGAGAACATATATGGACTATCCAGGAAAAGCTCAAAAATCAGATGACAACTTCAGATTTGATATGACTTACAACAATGGTAAAATTGGTGATACAGAATTAGGATTAAGCCAAAGGGTAAGAATGTATAAGGCAGGATCTAATGCAGGAATTTATTCATACAGACCAGTTGTTGACTTTTCAAGCTATATAGGTGCAGACTATGCAGATGCAAGTTTAGAATTTACACATGTAAGAAACACTTCAGGAAGAACAGTGAATGAAACACAAAATGATATAAAAGCTGATTACGCATACTCTACAGATGGAACAAGATATAGTGATGATGTTCAAAAAATATTATATGATATAGATATGGGATGGACTTTAGGATATGGTTTCTCTACAGAGATAGAATTTTTAGGATCTATAACTACTTCTACAGGTAAAGCTACAGAGTCAGCATTATACACTGCTTTATTCTATGACTATAACTTATATACATCAGCTGATGAAGCTACTACATTAGCTTTCCATACAGAAGCGAGTATAACACCTGTTAAGTTTAACCATGAAGACAATGAATTACACAGTGATTCAACTCTAGTAAATACAGAGACATACATAGAATTAAACCATGAGTGGACAAATAACTTCAGTACATATGGTACAGTTGGTTTATTAACAGAGGATGATTTCAAAACTCATACATCTAACGTTGGAGCACAAGGTTATGTAGCTGTAGGACTTTCATACGCAATGTAATTTCATAAACTATAGTGAATATTTTTTAAGAAAAATACAAATTGTAATGAAAATTCAAAAAAATGAAAATTTAAAATACAAATTATAATTGGAGGGATTGAGTAGTCAATCCCTCCAATAAAGTTTAAAATTTTACTATTATTTAAAATAAAATTAAGATTAAAGGTTGAAATAATTTTATTAAATTAACTTCTTTTAAGACAGCAGACATTATTTTTTTAGTAGATATGTGTTATATTTTAAATAAGAGTGAAGTTTTTGACATATTTAATAGATCTCCTAATCTACATTTAAAAATAATTTATTAATAAAAAATTATTTTTAATAATCGTAGTCGTATAATGGAGGGGATATTATGAAAAAAATAAAATTTTTAATGATATTATTAATATCATTAATTTTTATAAGTTGTGGCAATTTAGAGCCATATAAAAAGATTGTTTCAGTAGAAGATAAAAAAACAGAGAATATAAGGATTACTACCTATGAAGATGGATCAACTAAGGTAGAAAATTTAGGTTTTATAAAGTTGCAAGAAAGACAGGAACGGGAAGAAAGAAAAAGTGACAGGCGAGAAAGAGGGCTTTAAAACTAGATAGGTAGAAGGTTAAAGACTTCACTCTTTAGATTCTATATCCACAATGGTGTTTAAGACTAAAAAAAATATAAGAATTATAACAAATAGATAAGAACCTCTAACATTAAAGATTATTAATTTTTAATGTTAGAGGTTTTTTATTTGCTATCTTTTATTATTTATGCTGAATAGATAATAGAATATTAATTCTCTTTTAATGATAGTTAAAATTGTGACTATTGACTATTAATAATTACTAAACTACACTGATACCAGGATAAACAGAAACATTTTCAACCAGAAAGAATTTAAAGGAAACATTAAGAAAACAAATTTGAAATTATTTTAGGAGGAAAAAAACATGAATAAAAAATTATTATTACTAGCAGGAATCCTAGCTTTAGGAGCTACAACATTTGCAGCACATACTCCAGCAGGAGAAGAAGCGGTTTTAACGGCTGAAAAGGCTGCTGAAATTAGTACTATTACTAGTAGCAGTACTATTGAGGGATTAGTAATAGGTAGACAAGAAGGAGAAAATGGATTCAGCGGTTCTTATGCTGGTGAAGTTTTAGTAGGAATGCAACAAGGTCCTGGAAGATCTGCTAAAGCAACAAATGGTAATTATAAAATTAGTGATCTTAATTATGTTACAACTACTTTGGGTAAAGGTAAATTGAATATGGGTAAATTAGGATTTATCTATGATGTTGATAGAGATACTAACTTTGATAAAAATTGGAATAAAACTAATGAAGGTTGGGATACTAGTTTTGGATTAGACTATCAAGGTGGAACATTTGATATGATGGGTAAAGAGTGGACATTCGTACCTGGAATTTCATATGGTTATGATACTGCTGAAAACTTTACTTCTAAACATGTTGATCATGGTACAGCAAAAGAAAAAGGTGATTATGAGAAAAAAAGATTAACTACAATAACAGCAAAAATATCAACAACATATTATGGATTTGCAACGGACTATGTAGCTAATGTTGGATACGATGATGTCGAGGGAACAGTTGCGTCACAATTTATTTTTTCAAACTTTAGAAAATTAAATGATTCTTGGACAACTTATGGAGATGTTTATTTAGATGTTGCTGGAACTAAAAATGATAAAGTAAAAAAAGGAACAGATACATACTCAAATGATTTATTTGAAGGATCGATAGATGAAGATAATAAATACGATGTAACAATTTATCAAACGTTAGGTTATGAAAAAGAAATTGCAAAGAATTTATACTTTATAAATGAAATTGGAATAGAATTTTATTCAGTATTAAGTAGTGAAGGAACGGGAGATATATTTGTACTTCCTGAATTACAATATAGAGCTAAAGTTAGTTCGTTTGATGTAGTTCCTTATGTTAACTACGCTGCATATTCTGCAAATGTAGATGATGAGTCAAGAAATGAATTAAATTTAGGTGTTAGATTCGGTACGAAATTCTAATTTAAAGATAAGAAAAAATATATTTATATAATATAATTAAGAGGGATTGAGCGATCAATCCCTTTTTAGTGAAGTTTTTGACCCTGAAAAATCTCCTGATCTACATTAATTTTTTTAATAGTTGTAGTAAATGAGGAGGTTATATTATGAAAGTATTTAAATATCTAATGTTGTTATTAATATCTATAATTTTTATCGGATGCAGTAACTTTCAGCCTGCTAAAAAAGTTGTTTCTATAGAATATAAAGAAAATAATAAAATTATGGTTACCACCTATGAGGATGGCTCTACCAAGGTTGAAAATGTTGACTTTTTAAGGTATCAGAGAGAACAGGAAAAAAGGAGAGATGACAGAAGAGATAGAGAAAGATAGTTGTTCAGGGTTGAAAACTTCATTAAAGAGGAAAAAAGATCTGAGAAATTTTCTCAGATCTTTTTAATTTTTCAACTATAAACTTATTATTTATCCTTAAACAATATAGTCAAATTCTACATTTTCAATTCTTACAGTATCCCATTCTTCGATACCAGCTTTGATTAACTGATTCTCCAATCCTAAGTTTTTAAGAACGTGTACGAAACTTACAATAGCTTCATCGTCATTAAAGACATAGGTATTAAGTACATTTTCAACGATTTTACCGGTAACGACGAAGACACCCTCTTCATCTATTTCTACATGCCAGTCAGGTTTTTCGTCTTCGATAGCTTTTAAAATATCTAATACGTCTGTTTCTTCTTCTAATTCTTCTCTAGGAATTTCCTCTAATAATGACCAAGTTCTGTTTACAACTTCCTTTAGTCCATCATTAAGAATTACAGATATAGGGAATACTTCGATCCCTTTTGCTGCCATATATATTTTGAATTTTTCATAGTTTTCCATATCATATAATAAATCCATCTTGTTAGCTAAAACTATTTGTTTTTTTCCTGCAAGTCTTTTACTGAATTTTTCCAATTCGTTGTTGATCTTCTCAAAGTCTTCCTCTGGAGTTCTACCTTCCATACCAGATACATCTACTACATGGTAGATCATCTTACATCTTTCGATATGCTTTAGGAACTTATCTCCTAGTCCAACACCTTCATGGGCTCCTTCGATAAGTCCAGGGATATCAGCCATTAGGAATGATCTGTTATCTCCTACTCTTACAACACCTAATTTAGGAGCCAGAGTAGTAAAGTGATAGTTTGCAACCTTTGATTTAGCAGCTGAAACTTTATTGATAAAGCTTGATTTACCTACACTTGGGTATCCAACTAAGGCTACATCAGCTAATAATTTTAATTCTAATCTTACTCTAAGTTCCTTACCTTTACGACCTTTACCGGCCATCTTAGGAGCTCTTCTTACTGCATTTTTAAAGTGGATGTTTCCTCCTCCACCTTTTCCACCTTGGAATAAAACTCTTTCTTCACCATTTTCATTTAGGTCAAGTAATAGAGCTCCACTTTCAAAGTCTCTTACCATGGTACCTACAGGTACTCTGATGATCAGGTCAGCTCCTGTTTTACCATGCATTCTTTTTTTTGCACCATTGGTACCACTCTCTGCAACAAATGCTCTTTTATATCTGAAATCTACTAAGGTGTTGATGTTGTTGTCAGCGACGAATACGATACTTCCACCGTTTCCACCGTCTCCACCATCGGGACCACCAAATTGTACATATTTTTCCCTTCTGAATGTTGCTGCACCATCTCCACCTTTACCGGCTTTGACGGTGATTATCGCCTCATCTATAAACATAAATATTTTTCCTCCTATTGTTAACACGATTGAAAATTGAAAGTTGAAAATTAAAATTTTTATATTTTGGTCTTCCACTTTCAATTTTCAATTTTTATCTGCTTGTGAATTTTACCTATATAATAAATAAATCCCAGCAAATGCTGGGATTTATCTGAAAAGCTTATACTAAACTTTTTCTTTCAGAGTAGATAGAAACTTGTTTCTTAGTTTTACCTAATCTTTCAAATTTAACATATCCATCAACTAAAGCAAATAAAGTATGATCTTTACCTTGCCCCATGTTAGTTCCAGCATGGAATTTGTTTCCTCTTTGTCTAACAACGATGTTTCCAGCTACTACTTTCTCACCATCATATTTTTTAACACCTAAGTAATTAGGATTAGAGTCTCTTCCGTTCTTTACAGAACCTTGTCCTTTTTTCTTAGCAAATAGTTGTAATTCAATTCTAAACATTAATTAGCCTCCTCTTCGAAAATCTTCATATATTTGGGATATTGCTCTTTTAGTTGGTCTAGCATTACTACCATACTTCCTAATATTGCATTTATTTCCCTTTTGTTTTTTAAAACAATTTGATTATAACTATGAATAGTCATATCCAATTTTTCCAACTTCTCTTCATCTGGAGTTTTAAGATCTAGTCTTAAGAATCCTGTTTCATTATTAGTTGAATAAGTAGCAGGGATATTTAGATATTCTAGAATACCGGCTGCTCCTTGTTGTAAAATCATACTAATCGCGGCACACAAGATATCGCTACCATGTTCATCATATTCAGCATGATTCCATCCATAAAATTCTACAATTTCTTCATCCTGTCTAATGAGAGTGATCTCTGTCATTATCCTTTGATAGAAGTAATTTTGATTTCAGTGAATGATTGTCTGTGACCTTTTCTTCTATGAGTTGACTTTTTAGGTTTGTATTTGAAGTTAATAACTTTTTTAGCTCTACCTTGTGATAATACTTCTACTAACACTTTTGCACCTTCTACTACAGGAGTTCCTACTTTCATTTCTCCGTTGTTAGATACTAATAAAACTTCTGTCATTTCAACAGTTTCGTTAACTTCAGCATTTAATTTCTCTACTCTTAATATTTCACCTTCTGCAACTTTGTACTGTTTTCCTCCAGTTTTGATTACTGCGTACATTGTAACACCTCCATAAATTTAATCGCCAGGCACAGGTTGCTGATAACCCCACCTACGCGTAACTAGATCATAATATCATATCTATCATAATATGTCAATCGCTTTTTTGACATCTAAGCAAAGTCAAAAAGTCTCTCTAGTGATTCAGAAATTAGTTTAGGGGAATCTGTTAAAGCATTTGAAATAAAAGTTTTAAATGTTGATAAAATCACCTAAAAATACAGTGGAATTAATCGTCAGATATCTCCCTTTAAAATTGTGAAATAACTATAATAATATGGTATATTATTATTAAAAGATAATTAAAAAAATTAGGAATTAATATTAAGAAAATAGGAAAAATTATTACTGTTGAGATATGTAATTTGTGAGGAAATTTTTTAGTATTTTATAGATGATTGAAATCCATTGAGGAGGAAAAGATGATTTTAAAGGTTTGTGTAGGAAGTGCCTGTCATATAAAGGGTTCTTATGATGTTATAAAAATAATCACAAAAATTATAGAGGAAGAGGGACTGGAAAAAGAGGTAGAGCTAAAAGCTTGTTTTTGTTTAAATAATTGTACAGAGGGAGTTTCTGTTATTGTAGATGGGGAAGAAAAAATCTATTCATTTTCTAAAGAAAATTCAGAGAAGAAATTTAAAGATATCATAAAGGAGAGAGTGTTATGAAGATAATGAATTTTTCAGAAGCAAATTGTAGTAATTGTTATAAATGTGTTCGAACATGCCGGGTAAAAGCCATAAAGATAGAGGATGATCAGGCTCACATAGTTTCAGATCATTGTATTGTCTGCGGCCATTGTTTTTCCAGCTGTCCTCAAAATGCCAGGAATATCCATTCGGATCTCGATTTTGTGAAAAAAATACTTAAGAGTGGAGAGGAAGTAAATATCTCTATAGCTCCATCTTTCAGGGGGTTTTATGAAAAATCCAATGAATTTATATGGGGATTGAAAAAATTAGGATTTAATCTTATAGAGGAAACAGCAGTAGGAGCAGATATCACCTCAAAATTATATGAAAAATATATATCGACTACAGATCAAGGGATCTATATAACTACCTGCTGCCCGTCGGTAGTTCTCCTGATAGAAAAATATTATCCTGCATTGATACCATATTTAATGCCCTTTACATCTCCTATGATCTCCCATGGGTATCTGTTAAAAAAAGAGAATCCAAAGGAAAAAACAGTTTTTCTGGGACCCTGTATAGCTAAGAAGTGTGAGTCATTGTCTGAAAAACACACAGGAGCCATAGATGCAGTTTTAACTTTTGATGAGGTATCCCAGTGGTTAAAAGATGAGGGAATAGATTATCAAAATCAGGAATCCATAGAAGTAGACAGATTTGGAAGTAATTTCGGGAGCAGCTATCCTGTTGTAGGGGGGATCTTAGAAGGGATAAGAGAGAGTATCGAGGAGAAGGGAATGACCCAATTAAGGGTAGATGGATTAGACGAATGTATCGAACTTTTTGATGAATTATCCAGAGGAACTATTACAGGAACCTGTGTAGAAGTAAGTGTCTGTAAACAAAGTTGTCTTGGAGGGCCGGGGGGATCAAATGCTTCTTCAACTACTTTTTCCAGAGTACAGACCTTAAAAAAATATTTAAATGAAAATGATAAAAAAGCAGAAAAGAACGATCATATCTGTGAGATAGATTTTAGTGCCAGTTTCCACAATAAAAAATTTGAGGAAAAGATGCCTACTGAGGAAGAAATTATAGAAATTTTAGGAACTTTGGAAAAATATAGTAAGGAAGATGAATTGAACTGCGGCGGATGTGGGTATGATACCTGCCGTCAAAAAGCTATATCTATATATAGGGGGATGTCTCACAAGGAGATGTGTATCCACTATATGAAAAAATGTGCTGATAAGGTTACCAATGAAATATTTGAAAATTCCCCTAACGCTATCCTTATATTAAACAATGAATATGAGATAATAGAGAGTAATATGGCTTTCAGCAGGTATTTTGGGATATCCCCAAAAGAAGTTAAGGAGAGATCTATAGAGGAGTTTATATCCAAAGGGAAATTAGATAAGGTATCCTCGGAAGGGGAAAATATTATCTGGAAAAAACAATCATTTCTGAACGGGGAACTCTATATGAGAATGAGTATTATATCTATGAATTCTAAAGAAGGGATATTAATAGTGCTTACTGACATAACCAGTGACGAGTTGAGGAAGGAAGAGATAAGAGGTTTGAAAGAAAAAACTTTTGAGATAACCCAGACAGTAGTGGAAAAACAAATGAGGATAGCTCAGGAGATAGCTAGTTTATTGGGAGAAACAACAGCAGAATCCAAGGTGGCCTTCAACAAATTGAAGGATGTATTCAACAAAGAGGAGAGTCTTTAATGGAATATTATATTGATGCTTCATATAAAAGTATAAATAAATTTGGTGAGGAACTCTGTGGAGATAAGGTGGAAACTGTAAAAACAGAGGATGGGTGTCTTTTAGTGCTTTCTGACGGTCTTGGAAGTGGGGTTAAGGCAAATATCTTGGCTACTCTGACTTCAAAGATAGCTATTACCATGTTAAAGGGCGGTTCTAGTATAGAGGAAACTCTGGAAACGATAATAAATACCCTCCCTGAGTGTAAGGTGAGAAAACTTGCTTATTCTACCTTTACAATTATAAAGTTAAATAATAATGGGGACTGTTATATGGTCGAATACGAAAACCCTCCTACATTTTTTTATAGAGACGGCTGTGATATGTCTATAGATAGAAAGGAAAGAATCATAAAGGGAAAAACGATTTTTGAGAGTCATTTCAAATTTTGTCCCGATGATTTATTGACTGTAGTCAGTGATGGAGCGGTTCATGCCGGGGTGGGCGAATACCTTAATTTAGGCTGGCAATGGGAAAATATAAATGATTTTTTGAGGGATATATCCCAGCAAAAATATGCAACGGATATAACTAATAGTTTGCTGGATGTCTGCAAAACCCTATATAATGATAAACCGGGAGATGATACAACAGTTTTATCGATTAAATTTCAGCCTGTAAAATATTTAAATCTATTTACAGGACCTCCTAAAAATATAGAAGATGATGAAAAATTTATAAAGAGGGTGGAGGAGTCTCAGGGAGTTGTAGTTCTCAGCGGGGGGACTACAGCTAATATAATATCTAAAGCTTGGGATGAAGAGGTTAAGATCGATCTGGATGGATATGAAAATAACCTGCCCCCAGTAGGTTATATGAGGGGAGTAGGTTTAGTGACAGAAGGATTGTTGACCCTCAATAAAACTGTGGAATATATAAAGGAATATATCTGTGAAGGGAAGGAAGTTACCAGCAATGATGGAGCAGGAATCTTGGGAAGATTGCTTTTATTTGATGCCAGTCACATAAAGATAGTGGCGGGGACTGCTGTGAATCCTGCCCATCAAAACCCAGATTTCCCCATAGATTTTAATATTAAATTAAAAGTCGTTACAGAACTAGAGGCCATCTTAAAAGACTTTGGAAAATCGGTTACCTTGGAATATGTGTAAAATTGAAAAAAAACTCCTTTCGTGATAAAATTGAATCTATTAATAATAGATGAAAATTAAAAGAGAAAACATAGAAAACTAGACACAGAGATACACAGAAGGAAAAAGAGAGAACACAGAGAAAAAACTCTGAGGACCTCTAAATCCGGTCTCAGTGAAACTCTGTGCCAAAAAAGTTTTATTTTGTGAAGGGGTGATTCATAAATTACTCTTATGATAAAAAATATGTAATACGGAACAGGAGGAATAATATAATTATGGATAGAAAAAAGATTTCGGTAGGTGGACAGGCTGTAATAGAGGGAGTCATGATGAAAGGGCCCAAAGCATTGGCTACAGCTGTGAGAAGACCCACAGGGGAAATAGTTTATAAAACAACAAAATTAAAACCATCTATGAATTTTTTGACTAAAATTCCATTTATCAGGGGAGGCGCTATCCTGTTTGAAACTCTAATTTTGGGAACCAAAGAATTGTCATTTTCTGCCAACGAAGCGGGAGAAGAGGAAGAAAAGTTAGGGGACAAGGAATTGATGATGACTGTAGTGGCAGCTCTGGCTTTAGGAGTAGGGCTATTTATGGTTTTACCTTCGATTTTGAGCAGTTTTATGTTTAAAGACAACAGGATGAATGCAAATATTTTTGAAGGAATACTCAGAATATTATTTTTTCTTGTATATATAAAGGCGATATCTTTTTCTAAGGAGATAAAGAGAGTATTTGAATATCATGGAGCTGAGCATAAATGTATCTATGCTTTTGAAAATGGTGAGGAGTTAGTCAAGGAAAGCGCGGTAAAGTACACGACTCTCCACCCTAGATGCGGGACTAGTTTTTTGCTTATAGTGATGCTGATAAGTATAATTGTATTTTCAAGTCTGGATTTCATGATCCCTCAGCCTGACAATATGTGGGTGAAGGTTGGGTTAAAAGCTGTCTTAAGAATTGTATTTATGCCGTTGGTGGCGGGGTTAGCCTATGAATTTCAAAAATATAGCAGTAAACATCTGGACAATCCCATGTATAAGATGATAGCAGTACCGGGGCTTAGTCTGCAAAAAATAACAACTAAAGAACCAGATTTAGAGCAATTAGAGGTAAGTATGGTAGCCTTAAGGGTAGCTCTGGGGATGGAAGTGGATAACGCAACAGAAGTATTTGAATAACAATTTATATAAGAGGAGGTTGCTGTAATGGCAATTTCTTCTTTTTTTGCAATTATATAGAAAAAACTTTTAAAAGTCCGATAAACTTAGTATAATGAAGAGTAAAAAATCATGAGAAACTGAAAAATAAAAGTGAAAGAGTATAAGGAGTGGAATATAATATGAAAAAGATAGAGGAAGTAATAGTAATAGGTGCAGGATTAGCAGGAAGTGAAGCAGCATATCAGCTTGCTAAAAGAGGGGTAAAGGTAAAATTATATGAGATGAGACCTGTAAAGAATACAGAGGTTCATACTGGAGATAAATTTGGAGAATTGGTTTGCAGTAACTCGTTGGGTTCAAATCTATTATCCAATGCATCTGGCTTAATGAAGGAAGAACTTCGTATGATGGGATCTCTTTTGGTAGAGATAGCAGATGAAACTCGTGTACCAGCAGGGCAGGCATTGGCAGTAGGCCGTGAAGAATTTGCCGAGATGGTAACGGCGAGGTTGGAAGCAGAGGAAAATATAGAGATAATCAGGGAGGAGTTAACAGAAATTCCAAAGGATAGATATGTAATTATAGCCAGTGGACCTCTGTCATCGACAGGAATAACGAATGAAATTTTAAAATTAACAAAGGGAACTAACCTGTATTTCTACGATGCAGTAGCTCCTATAGTAACTTTGGAATCGATAGATCAAGAGAAGGTTTACTACCAGTCTAGATACGACAAGGGAGACGGGGAATATATAAACTGTGGAATGACAAAGGAAGAATATGAAAACTTCTATCATGAACTGATAAATGCTGAAAGATCACCACTTAAAACTTTTGAGGAAGAAAAGGTTTTTGAAGCGTGTATGCCAGTGGAAAAAATGGCCAGCAGAGGTGAAAAGACACTGTTGTTCGGACCATTAAAACCAAAGGGATTGACAAATCCGCATAAAACAGAGAAAGATTATGCAGTAGTTCAGTTGAGACAGGATGATAAAGACGGGAAATTATATAATTTAGTAGGATTTCAAACTAATTTAAAGTGGGGAGAACAAAAGAGAGTGTTCCAAATGATTCCAGGATTGGAAAATGCTGATTTCATAAGATATGGTGTGATGCATAGAAATACCTTTATAGACTCTACAAAACTGTTAAACAAAGGTTTAAATTTAAAAACTAATGAAAAGATCTTTTTTGCCGGACAAATAACAGGAGGAGAGGGTTATGTAGCAGCTATGGCAACAGGGATGATGTCAGCTATAAACTTATACCACCATATGTTGGGAGAAGAGGAATTTGTGTTGGAAGACCTGACTTCTACAGGATCGATAATTAACTATATCACAGAGGAAGGAAAGAAAGAATTCCAGCCTATGGGACCGAACTTTGGAATTGTAAGAGCATTGGAAGGACCAAGAGTAAGGGATAAAAGGGACAGAAATACAGCCTTAGGAGAAAGATCGGTAGAGTATATGAAAGAAAAGATAAAGGAAATAAAATATTAAGGTAATTAATAATTTATCCACCAATTAATTCTAAAAAATGAATAAAAAGAGAAAGCCTTGGACACGGAGAGCACAGAGAAAAAAAGAGTGCACGGAGAAATCTCTATGGAACTCTAACTTTACCTCGATGAATCTCTGTGTTTCTAAAAAAATAGAACGCGAATGCTATCACAGACACAGAAAAAACTTTAATGGCCATAGATATTTGTTTTGGGTAAAAACTAAGAGAAAAGAATTATCAGCGTAGATTAGATGTTTTTAGTGTATCTCGAAGAGATTTGCGTTCTATGGGTAGGTTTAAAGTAAAACAGGATCAAAAGGGGGTGTTGTAATTTTGGAAAAACTGATAAAAGAATTTATCTACTATGAACAGTTTGGACAGCAAAAAAGTGAAAATACCATAAAATCCTATAAAAAAGATTTAGAACAATTTGTAGAATTTATTGTAGGACATGAACTCATTGAAAATATAGGTGAAGTAGAGGAGCTGAATTTAAGAGGTTTTATACTCTACTTAGGATCTATTAGTATAAGCAAGAGATCAATAAGCAGGAAGTTATCCACCTTGAGAACTTTTTTTAAATATTTAAAGGAAAATAAAGTTATAGATAAAAACCCAATAATACTTTTGAATAACCCATCCTTTGTAAATAAATTCCCGACTCTTTTAAAAAAAGATGAGTTAGAAAAACTGAGATCGGTGATCGATACCACTAAAACCAATGGAATTAGAGATAGGCTTATAATAGAGCTGCTGTATTCCAGCGGGATAAGAGCAGGGGAACTGCTCTCATTGGGAGAAAATATAGTGGATCTGGAAGAACGGGAGATAAAGATAGTTGGTAACAGCAGCCGGACTGTATTTTTTAGCCAGACGGCAGAGAGATTTTTAAAAGATTATTTAGCTGCAAAAAAAGAAAAATATGGTGAAAAATATAATCCTGATATCATTTTTGTAAATGGAAGCGGAACAAGATTAAGTGACAGGTCTCTCCGTAGGATTATAGATAGGTACGCCAAAAAAGCGATGCTGGAAAAGGAGATAAGTCCCCACACATTCAGACATACCTTTGGAGTGTATCTCCTGGAAAAAGGTATGAATATTCATTTTTTACAGGAACTTATGGGACATACCAGTCCGGAAAGCACAAGGATATATGAAGAACATATGATAGTAGTTCGAAGGGGAAAAAACAATTGAATAGAGAATAAAGAATAGAGGAAAGATAACAGAGAAAAACTTTAGTCGCAGATTACGCAGATAAATTCAGATTTAAACTAAGAAAAAAATAAAACCCTTGGACACGGAGATACACAGAGGAAAAACAGAGCTGCTCGGAGAAAACCTCTTTGAACTTCTCATCTGATACTCAGTGAATCTCTGTGTTCTCCAAAAATAAAAACTCCTGTGCTGTAGCAGTAAGAAATTAAAAATTAGTGATGATTGGTGTCGATTAGTGGCAAATTTTTTTAATTTGTGTAATTGGTGATAGAAAAGGTTAAAATGAAAAAATATTTTGGAAGGAGGAGTATAATTGAAATTTAGATCAACTACAATATTAGCGGTAAAAGATGGAGATAAGGTAGCTATTGCCGGAGACGGACAGGTAACTTTTGGAGATACCGTATTTAAAAATAAAGCAAAAAAAATAAGAAAATTTTATAACGATTCAATATTGGCAGGATTTGCAGGAGCAGCAGCAGATGCCTTTGCACTATTTGATAAATTCGAAAATAAATTGGATGAGTATGGCGGAAATCTAAAAAAAGCTTCAGTAGAATTGGCTAAGGAGTGGAGATCGGACAAGGCTTTGCGTGAACTCGATGCAATGCTGGTAGTGGCAGATAAAAAAAATCTTCTGATTTTATCGGGAACAGGAGATGTATTGGAAACAGATGATAATATTGCAGCTATCGGTTCTGGAGGAACTTATGCCTATTCAGCAGCCAAAGCCTTGAAAAGGCATACACAACTGGAGCCCCATGAAATAGTCTGTGAAAGTCTTCAAATAGCAGGGGAGATATGCATCTATACCAATACAAATATAAGTGTGGAAAAACTATATTAATTTATTTTGGATGCAGAGATTCATTGATGTAAGACTGGGCTACACGGAGGGTTGATATAGAATTAAATGAATTGAGCGGGAAAATAATTGGTGCTGGGATAGAAGTACATAGAAACTTAGGACCTGGGTTGTTAGAAAGTCATATGAAGAGTGTCTAAAATTTGAATTAGAAAATATAGGTCTAAAAGTTGAGTAACAAAAAGAATTTAATCTAGATTATAAAGGAATAACTATAAAAAAAGCTTATAAAACAGATTTAATAGTAAATAATAGAGTTATTGTGGAATTAAAATCAGTTGAAAAAATAAAAGAAATTCATGAAGCTCAATTGTTAACTTATTTAAAATTATTAGATAAAGAGCTTGGTTTATTGATAAATTTTAATGTTAAGATTAAAAAAAATAGGATAAAAAGGTTTAAAAATTAATTTTAATACTAGACTAAGAAAAACTCTGTGAATCTTAAAAAATTCTCAGTGTATCTCTGTGTCTAGAAAAAGGAGTGAGATAGTGAGTTTTATAGTAGCAGTAGATGGTCCGGCGGGTTCTGGAAAGAGTACCATATCAAAGATGGTAGCAAAAAAATATAGATTAACTTATTTAGATACAGGGGCTATGTATAGGATGATAGCTTTTACATCTATAAGGGATAGGGTAGATCTGGATGATACAGCAGAGGTAGTAAACTTATTGGATAAAGTAAATATCGATATGAAAGATGATAAATTTTATGTGGACGGTGATGATGTAAGCTTAGAAATAAGAACTCCAGAGGTTACTGCAATAGTATCTAAAGTAGCTGCTATAAAAGAAGTAAGGGTAAAACTGGTAGATCTTCAAAGAAAAATATCAGAAGGAAAGGATGTTATCTTAGATGGAAGAGATATTGGGACTGTGGTATTTACAAATGCAGATCTTAAAATATTTTTAGTGGCATCTCCAGAGGAAAGAGCCAAGAGAAGAGTTTTAGACTTTAAAAATAAAGGGATAGTTGAAAATTTTGAAGATGTTTTAAGTGAAATCATCAGACGGGATGAATTTGATTCTAATAGGAAGGAAAGTCCACTAAAAAAAGCTGAAGATGCTGTAGAGATAGATACAAGTTTTATGAATATAGATGAAGTAGTAGGAGCTATATCGGAACTAGTAGAAGAGAAGAAATAATTGACAGTGCACAATGTATAATTAAAAATTTAGAATTAAAAGAGAAGATAAAAAAGCTAGTCACGAATTACACGAAGAAACATTAGTTGAAAGTAGCTAGTTGAAAATTGAAAGATTTAGTTGCAGATTACGCAGAGAGATACAGATTTTAACCAAGAAAAAGAAACTTTCTTGGACACGGAGAACACAGAGAAAAGAAAGGTTTGCCTAGAGAAAGCTAAGTGAATTCTAATTATACATTTAAATTTCTTTGTTTGAGTATAGTGAAATTTAATATTCGTATATCCTTCGTGACAAAAAAAGTTTTGAAAAAAATTTAAATTATAAATGTGGTTAGAAACCGTAAGGGGTGAGTGGGATAAATAAAAAGATTGTATATGGAATAGGAGTAATATCTATCCTGATAATAGCTGTATTGTTTAAGTGGCATAGCGGGAATAAATATGAAAGGCAAATAAAGTTACAGGAAGATATGGCTGTGGAAAAAATAATAAAGGAAGTAAATGATTATGCGGTTGTAAGCGGGAGACCTGTTGAGGAAGATGGAATTAAGTATATATTTGATCTGAAAAAAGGAGAGAACTTAGACTTAGAGAATGCTGCCTTACAGATGAAGGAAGTTTCAAAAGGGGATCAAAAAGAGATAGTTTATAATGATTCCAAGGGTGAGGAAAAATTAATCTTGGAGATAAATTATTTTACACCTCCTCAATTAGCCATATTAATAGATGATGTAGGAATGAATACAAAGACTACAGCTTATTTTAAAAAAATAGACAGGGACTTGAGCTTTGCAACTATACCATATCTACCTAAGACTAGTCAGGCAACCAAGATATTAAAGGATGTAGGATTTGAAGTTATCCTGCATATGCCTATGGAAGGGTCTAACGATATTCTGAATAGGAGGACCCAGGGACTTATAAAACCATCTATGACTGAAAAAGAGATCTATGATAAATTTGATGGTGCAATAGAGAATCTAGGAGCGGTGAAGGGGTTTAATAATCATATGGGATCCAGGTTTACAAATGACCCGGAAAAGATGAGGGAGCTTCTATCCTATGTAAAGAAGAAAGAGATGTTTTTTATAGACTCTAATACCAACAGTAAGAAAGAGGGATATAAGATAGCTAAGGAATTGGATATACCGACCTACTATACATCCTATTTTATAGATAATTCCCACAAGAAGGAAGATATTATGGAAGCTATAAAAGTATCTGTAGGATTAGCCAAGGAAAGGAAAAAAGTCTTAGTGATTGGACACTACAGAAAGGAAACAGCAGAAGCTATATATGAGATGTTGGATTATATAGAAGATGAAGGAGTAGAATTAGTACCGATCAGTGAAGTATTAGAATAAAAAAGGTAACGAAAGGAATTTGGAGGAGAAATGAAAAAGAGAGAGAGTAGTGTAAAGGGTTATACCATGGTGTTTGCTTCTACAATGTTTTTTTATATAATGACTTTATTTGTAAAGTTGATAACAAAGGATGGTAGGATACCCAGCACAGAGGTAACGTTTTTTAGATTTTTAATCGGATTTATAATGGTAAATATAGGTCTTATGAAAACAGGGTATAAAATTAAAATGGTAAATAAAAAAGCGGTACTGGGAAGAGGTTTTTTTACAGCCTTAGCAATATTATTATTTTTTATGGTGATAGAATATTCCACTACAACCAAGGCAAATATATATAATTTGACATACCCGATATTTGTCACGATATTTGGGCCTCTTTTACTTGCGGATGAAAGGTGGACAGTAAAAAATATTATAGGAGTAGCTATAGCTTTTGTAGGAATATTCCTAATATCTGGATTGGCTCTAGGAGTTGTCAGCTGGGTAGATGGATTGGGATTATTTATGGGATTTGTAGCAGCAATTGGGATAATAGCCCTAAGAAAAGCTCGGATAACAGATAGTTCTAGTACAATTTTATTTTACCTTATGAGTATAGGAATGGTTATGACTTTGATTCCATTTGGACATCAATTTAAGATACCGACTTCTAGAGAAGGGATGCTTTTATTGGGAATGGGAGTATTTTCATATTTAGGACAATATACTGTAACCAATGGATTTAAATATGTGAAAGCATTGGAGGGTAGTTTGATATCTTCTAGTAGAATATTTGTAGCTGCTATATGCGGAATCTTATTTTTAGGAGAACCCTTTAGTGCTGCTATAGTAGGGGGAGGAAGTCTAATATTTATAGGGATAGTTTTAGTAAGTGTAAAGGGGAAAGAGAAAAAACAAATAAAAATCGAGAAATTATAAAAAAATGAATTTATGAAAGGGTGATTCACGGATTGCCCTTACTTATTATTTAGTGCAGCATATATAGGGGATGAGGATAATTTTATATAATTTGATACGAACAATACTATATCTTCCTTTAGGGATAGGAATGATATTTTCTAATAAGTTGAGAAAATTTGTAAAAAAAAGAATATTTCAAAAGATAGATATAGGGGAGAAAAAAGATACTATATGGATCCATTGTGCATCTGTAGGAGAGGTGAACTTAGCGGAACCTATAATAAATAAATTTATAGATGAAACACAGGAAAAAATCATTTTAACTATGATGACTGATACCGGAATGGAAACAGCTAGAAAAAAATATGCAGATGAAACCAGGGTAGATCTTTTATTTTTTCCTTTAGATGATTATTTTTGCATAAAGAAAATTTTAAAGAGGATAGTTTTAAAAAAATTAGTGATCATAGAGACGGAAATATGGCCAAATTTAATCCTCTTATGCTCTAAAAAATCAGAGGTAGTTTTGATAAATGGAAGGATATCAGACAGAAGTATAGGCTCATATACGAAAATAAAATCTTTATTGAGAGGTATATTTTGTAAGATAGACACATTTATCATGCAGACTGAACGGGACAAAGAGAGAATAATATCTCTGGGGGCTCCTGAGACTAAAGTTTATAACTATGGAAATCTGAAATTTAATATTGAACTTCCAGAATATGGGGAAAAAGAATTGGATGATTTAAGGGAAAAAATAAATGAAAAGGGTAAAAAAATATTGGTAGCAGGTAGTACAAGGGATAATGAAGAAGAATATTTATTGGAAGTTTTTGATAAACTAGATGACTATCTTTTGATCTTGGTACCCAGGCATATAGAGAGAACAGAAGATATATGCCAAAGACTGCTGAAAAAGTATAACTATCAGAGATGGACGGATATTTATAATAAAGAAGGTAGTGAAGATGTAGAGAGAATTCAAGAATTATCTAAAAGAGATACAGAGATAATAATTGTAGATAAGATAGGGGAACTGCGTAAACTATATGCCATTGCAGATATAGCATATGTAGGAGGAACCATGGTAGATATAGGAGGACACAGCCTTCTAGAACCGTTGTTTTACAGGAAACCGCCAATTTTCGGACCTTTTGTCCAAAATGTGAGGAGTATTGCAAGGGAAGTAGTGGCTAGACAGATTGGTGCCCAGGTAAACGGGGTAGAGGAACTATACCAGGCAGTCAAGAACTATGAAGTGGAAAATAAAACACTGAGAGATTCTGATAAAAGAGGTTTTAAAGCTGAAATTGAAAACAGGATAGATAAATTTTTTGAGGAGAACAGCCATGTTGTGGATTTGACCTTTGAAAAAATCATGGAAAAATAGAATTAAAAATATATGATTAACAAAGGAAAGAATTTTTTAAGTTACAGATTACACAGAGAGATACAGATTTTAAGCAAGAAAAAAAGATTTACCTCTAAGAAACTTTCTGAACTCTGAGTCTTTGTAGATTAGATTTTAGATTTGTGTAATCTGTGTCAAAAAATAAATAACACCTATCTGTGGCTATAAAGGTATTTAATTTGTGTAGATTGGTGTCAAAAGAGAAAAATCTATTTTTAAAGGATTTTATTCATTAGAGATATCTGTGGGGAAAATTATTTTTATCTTAGTTTTAAAGAGTGATATTGACAGAATATGGAAATTTTAGTATACTGAAATGTACTGAAAATGACAGGAACAAAAATACTAAAAAATAAGTAAAAAAACATATATATAACATAGAGATAATCAAAGAATTGTTGATAAAAATGGAGGCAAGATGTCAAATATAAAAAATGATAATAATGTAGGAGATATGTGGAAACACTTTTTCAACTACGAGAGAAAACATTATAATCCATATATGGTAAAGCTAGCAGAGCATCCAAACCATATAATGTATGATAAGGAAATTATGGATTCTTATAAAGGTAAGTGGAATGAATTTTTTAAAAATGAACATCCTATTTATTTAGAGATCGGTTCTGGAAGCGGAATGTTTGCCAATGATATGTGTGTAAGATATCCAGAGAGAAACCATATGGCTTTGGAGATAAGATTTAAAAGGCTGGTCCTTTCAGCTAGAAGATCTGAAAAATTAGGGTTAGATAACTTATTGTTTATAAAAAGACGTGGAGAAGAGATAACTAACTTTATAGGTCACGAAGAGATGGCAGGGTTATACATTAACTTCCCAGATCCATGGGAAGGAAGGGAAAAGAACAGAATCCTTCAGCCAAAGTTATTTGCATTATTGGACCAGATATTAGCAAAAGATGGAAGGTTATTCTTTAAAACTGACCACGATAAATATTATGCAGATGTATTGGAGTTTATGCCGGAAGTAGAAGGGTATGAAGTGGTATATCATACTGCTGACCTGCATAATAGTCCGTTGGCAGATGAAAATATTATGACTGAATTCGAAAGTCTATTCACATATAAACATCAAAAGAATATCAACTATATAGAGATAAAGAAATTAGGTAAAAAATAATAATTTAAAAAATTAATTTTTAAGTGGATTAATAAAAGAAAGTTCCAAGGATTTCGTCCTTGATACGAGTTCTTTCAGATATGCGAATATTTTATTTTCCTCTAATAACATTAGAAAAAAATAAAAATGCAGAAAAAGAAATAGAAAAAAGAAAATAATAAGATTTTTATACTTTTTCATTATGGTTTCTTTTCGTAAAAGAAACTGAAGCAATAACCATTTGATGTTATATGAGTAAGTCAAAGGTAATGTACGTCTTTTTACAGCTACAGTCCTCGCTTCACTGCGGAACTTATTCTGTTGTACGACTAAGTAGAGAATTTACTGAGAAGTAGAATAACATCTAGAAAAAGATTTTTAATTCAAAAGAGAAATTCGTGAAAATTTGTGTAATTCGTGACAAAAAAACTTTTAAAGTTGGTAGAAAAATAAGTAACACTAAATAATTAAATAATATTTTATTCTGTGAAAGTCAGGGATTTTTAGAACTCTGTGTTGGAACGTTTAAATATTAAAAATAAATCTAAGAAGAGGTGGATCATGGCAAGTTATGTAGTAGTAGGAACACAATGGGGAGACGAGGGTAAAGGTAAAATTATCGATGTATTAGCACATAAGGCAGACTATGTAGTTAGATTCCAAGGTGGAAACAATGCAGGACATACAGTAGTAGTAAATGGGGAGAAATTTATCCTTCACTTATTACCTTCAGGAATGTTACACGGAAATGGGAAATGTGTAATCGGGCCAGGAGTAGTAGTAGATCCAAAGGTATTATTACACGAATTATCAACTTTAGAGGAAAAAGGAGCTAAGGTAGATCACTTATTTATCTCTGATAGAGCTCATCTTATCATGCCTTACCATGTTCAACTAGATATAGTAAAGGAAGAAGCTAGAGGAGAAAATAAGATTGGAACAACAAAAAGAGGAATAGGACCTTGTTATGCTGATAAAATAGCTAGATGTGGAATAAGAGCAGTAGACTTATTAGACATGGAAGCATTAGGAAGAAAGTTAAAGATAAACTTAGATGAAAAGAATGAATTATTTACAAAAATCTATAATACAGAAGCTATGAGTTACGATAAAATCATGGCAGACTTTACAGAATATGCTGAAAAATTAAAGCATAGAATTGCTGACTTTGTTCCTGAGATCAATGAAGCATTAGATAACGATAAGGTAGTAATGTTTGAGGGAGCTCAAGCTATGATGTTAGATATCAACTACGGAACTTATCCATATGTAACTTCTAGTTCACCAACTTCTGGTGGAGTTACTACAGGTGTAGGTGTAGCACCTTCTAAGATCGATAGAGTGATCGGTGTTATGAAAGCATATACTACAAGAGTAGGAGAAGGTCCTTTCGTTACTGAATTAAATGATGAAACAGGAGAAAAATTAAGAACAGTTGGAAGCGAATTTGGTGCAACTACTGGAAGACCAAGAAGATGTGGATGGTTAGATGGTGTAGTAGGTAAATACGCTGTAATGATAAATGGTCTTACAGATGTAGTAGTAACAAAGATCGATGTATTAAGTGGAATGGATGAATTAAATATATGTGTAGGGTATGAGATAGACGGAAAGGTATGGACAACTATACCATCAGCTATCGAGATGACTGAAAGAGCAAAACCTGTATATGAAACATTACCAGGATGGTCTGAAGACATCACAGGAATCAGAGAATACGATAAATTACCTGAAAACTGTAAAAAATATGTAGCTAGAATGGAAGAAATAATTGGATGTGAAATCACTATGATCTCAGTAGGTCCAGATAGAACTCAAAATATATTTAGAAAAGAATTCTAATTTATTTAGGAGGCAGCGAAAGCTGCCTTCTTTTTTTATAATCTAGGAAATTATACTTGCAAGGCTGTGCAAAAATACGAGTAATTTATTCTGTAAACATAGAATTTTACGATAAAATTTATGAAATAAATAAAATATTATAAATCTTAGATTGCGCCTGTCTGGATGCAACGTCACGTTGCTTTTTTAGTTTTTACTACAGCGATTAAACGAGATAAATACGAACTTCTTAAAAAATGCTTAAAAGAAAAACAAAAGTATGTTAAAATTATATTTAAGAGTATGTATGGTTATCTTGTTTTTTGTTTTTATTTTGAAAAAATACGCTAAAGTAAGTAAAAATAAAGGTGTTGTAGGAGGCAAGAATGAAAAAAATAATATTGATAATGTTTTTACTATTAGTTAATCTTATCTATACCCGAGAGAGATCGGTGCCGATAGAAAAAACAACGGAAAAAAATGGAATAACTTATGTAATTGATGAAGATAGACCATTTACAGGGACAGTAAGAGATTTTGATAAACTGAGTCTAATGGATAAAAATATTGATTGTAAGGGTAGGGAGCATACCAGAGAATGGATCCATTGTTATAAAAATGGCCGGCTGGATAAATTTTCTATTATCTACTATACTGACGGGAAAAAGTGGGCCAGGGGGAATTATAAGGGGGAAAAAGGAGAAACAATTATTTATTTTCATAATGGAGAAATAAGCGAAAGGATAAATTATAGAGATCAGAAATTAGATGGAGAGTGGATCACTTATTCTCCAGACGGGAAAATATTGGGGATACTCAACTATAAAAATGGACGACGTATAAATTAATATATAATATAGGCAAAATAGGGGAAATCCTATGACGCAAAGCTATAGGGCCTTTAAAATGGCAGCCAGTTGCAGATCTTTTTTGGTCTGCACTTTTTTTTGAAAAAATTATTGAGAGAGTTTATAGCTAGAACTAAATTTTTTTAGAAGAAGTAATAAAAAACTTAGTTAAATTTAGAAAGGGGGAATAATGCCAAAATTAAATATTTTTTTTAAAAAAGATTCAGATAATTATCTGTTGGAATCATTCAGGATTCTCAGAAGTAATATGCATTTTTTAGAAAAAAAGAAAATAAAATAATCATCTTTACAAGTACTATACCCAATGAAGGGAAGACTACTATATCTTCTAATTATGCAATGTCAGAAGCCGTGACAGGTAAAAAGGTTATTTTGGTAAACTGCGATATAAGAAGGTTTAGACCTTTTAGCGGATTAAAAATGGAGATAACTCATGGGATAGAGAGTGTTCTTTTAGGAAAGAAAAAAATAGATGAGGTGGTTATAAAAGGGTTTGAAGAGAATTTGGATATTTTGCCCTCAAAGCACCTAAAGGGAGACATAACTGAATTATTTTTAGGGTATAGGATTAAGGAGTTATTGGAAGAGCTGAGAAAGAGATATGATCTGGTAGTATTGGATACACCTCCCCTTACTATAGCTACCGATGCGGCGATACTGTCAGAATATGCAGACGGAATTGTCTATGTATGTGGGTATAATATGGTGAAAAAAGAAAAAATGCTTCGTACAAAAAAAATTCTTCAGCGGGCAGGAGCTAAAATATACGGGGTAGTAATAAATAAGATAGATGAAAAAACCTATGTAAACGAATATGGATATGATGAATATAAATATTATAATAATTACATTAAAAAATAAGATGTTGAAGATATTTAGGAGGTGGCAAAAACGCTTCCTTTTTTTAGTTCTTTTTAAGACTTTCGATGTTGTTTTTTAATTTTTTTAGTGAAAAAATTAAAAAAATCTATTATTTGTGGTAGAATAATCGTTGAAATATAAAAAATTTTAAATAAAGGAAGAAGAGAAAAAAATAGGAGGAAAGAGAGTGAAGAGAAAAAAAAGAGAGGAAGATTTGAGGTATGAATGGGAAGAAGAAGATGATGATGAAATAGAGCTGATGGATCTGGTTTTCATCCTTATCAGAAGCTGGAAACTTATTGTGATGAGTGCATTGCCGGTAATTGTATTGGGGACTATTTTTGCCATGACAAGACCGGATATATATCAGGCTGAAGCCACTCTTATGGTATCCAGCGGACAGATCTATTCGATAAACAACTTAGATAATGCGGAGATCTCTAAAAATCAGAAATTAGTATCATCTTATACAGAGATAGCCAAGAGTAAGAGTATTATGAAAAATGTAATTAGGAAATTAGACCTGGATATGGAACCAGATGAGATAGCCAAATTATTGAAAGTGACTTCCGTAAATGATACGGAGTTTATTAAGCTGAGTTATACAGATAAAAATGCCCAAAGAGCTGCCCTTTTAACCAATGAGGTAGCGGGAGAATTTATTTTAAAGATAAAAAAAGTAATGAGCTTTGAAAATCTAAAGATTGTTGAAAAAGCATCGATACCCGATAAGGCTCTGCCTAAAAAAAGAACTCTTATATTGGCAGTTTCAATGGTATTAGGAGTTATGATTGGAGTTTTCGTAGCCTTTATGATGGAATTTTTACATAGTAAGTTAAGAAAACCTGAAGACATAGAAAAAATAATGGGGTGTTCAGTTTTAGCTAATATACCGGATTTTAATATTGAAAAGGCAGGAGAAAAATAATGGAAGATAAGCATATATCAAGTAAAAGAAAGATTTTTTTTAAAGGGGACCAGGATAGTCATCTGGCAGAATCTCTCAGGGTTCTAAGGACCAATATACATTTTATGGAAGAAAAAGAAAACAGGGTAGTTGTCTTTACAAGTACTATCCCGAAGGAAGGGAAGAGTACCATAGCTGCTAACTATGCCATGTCTGTAGCTATAAGTGGGGAAAAGGTGCTGTTGGTAGATTGTGATATAAGAAGACCCCGGGCTCACAGCAGTTTTGGAATTGAGATAGACCATGGTATGGGAAGCGTTCTTATGGGAGATAAAAAAGTAGAGGATGTAATCTTAAAAAATATAGAAGAAAATCTGGATATCCTCCCTTCTAAACATCTCAGGCAGAATGTAACTGAGTTATTTTTAGGAAATAAGATGAAAGGTTTATTAAAGAGACTTAGGGAAAAGTATGACCTTATAGTGCTGGATACACCTCCCCTTACAGTAGCTACAGATGCAGTAATTCTTTCAGAATATTCTGACGGAGTAGTGTATGTCTGCGGATATGATATGGTTTCCAAAAAAGAACTGCTCCAGTCTAAGAAGATGCTGGACAGAGCCAGGGCTAATATATACGGAACAGTAGTAAATAAAATAGATAAAAGAGGTTATTCATATGGAAATTATGGATATTATAACAATAATTATAGTTACTATGAGGAATATATAAAAGGGGAAAAATAATGATAGATCTTCACTGTCATATTTTACCTAAGATAGATGACGGCTCTAAAGATATAGAAGAATCTTTGGAGTTGATCTTGTCCGCTCAAAAATTAGGATATAGGAAGATATGTTGTACCTCCCACTATAGAGCAGGCAAATATGAAAATAAAAATTATGACAGAGTTTTAAAAAAGTTAAGAGATCAATTGGAGATAGATAAAGTGGAGATAGAACTTCTAGAGGGAAATGAACTTTTTCTGGATTTGGAAGGCCTCCGGGCATTAAAAGAAAAAAAAGTAAAAACTCTGAATAGAACTAACTATCTTTTGGTGGAAGCCATCCCGGGAATGACAGAGATAGCATTAAAAAAATCATTGGAAAAGATCATAAGTCTGGGATATAAACCGGTTTTGGCTCATGTAGAGAGATATCCATTTATAAAAGTAAAAACCTTATATGAATTAAAAAAAATGGGGGTTGTAATCCAGGTAAATCTCAAATCCCTGAGAAATAAAAAAGAGATATACAGATGGATAGAACTAGATCTTATAGATATTCTGGCCAGTGATGTTCATGACAAAAAATACAGGAACTATGAACTGGAAGATATAATGACAGAGATAGACGATAGATTAGGTAGAGAAACTAGGGGAAGGTTACTTAGAAGTAATCCGGAAAAAATAGTAAATAACGAGGATATAGAGGGGACTATAGATGAAAAAAAAATTTATGATACTGGCATTGATGACGATAACTTCATTAAATGTTTTTTCAAAAGAATTAAATTTAGAAGAAGCACTTAAGATTGCAGAAAATGAAAACCCGGAAATAAGAAGGGAAAGAATTACTCTGGATATAAAAAAACTAGAAGAAAAAAAGAGAATGAAAGCATTTTTACCTGTGATATCTCTCAGTATGGATGAAGGGGATGCACCATATGATGATAATTTGAACCCTTTTGACAAAAGTGTAGGAGTAGAAGCTAGAATTTATATGCCTCTTTTTACAGGTGGAAAGCTTACCAATGAATATAAAAAATCTAAATTGGAATCGGAAAAAATATCTTTGACCAATATTTTATTGAAATATGACATAAGAAAAGATATTATAGCAAAATATTTTGAGGTATTAAATTTAAATAAACAGGCGGATATTCTGGAAGGAGTCAACAATACCCTGAACAAGCAGAGGGAAAGATTGGAAAAACTTTATAATAACAATAAACTGGTAAAAAAATCAGATGTACTTAGGGTAAAGAGTGATATATTGAGTAATGAAGTGACACTTCTAGGTGTAAAACAACAGTCTGAAATAAAAACATATGAACTACAGATACTCTTAGGAATATCTATGGACGAACCTTTAAACATAGCAGAGTTTGATTATAAAACTTTGGATCTAAATAAATTTTTATTGGAAGAGGATATTGCCAAGGCATTGAATGAAGGAAGTAAGGTTAAAAAAACAGAGATAAATCTCCAAGAAAGTGAGATCGATGTAAATATAGCCAGAGCAGCGTACTATCCAAAGGTAGGATTGGGATTTGAAAAGAATTTCAAGAGAGACAGCGATGGACTGGATTCTTATAGAATAGGTGTAGGATTTAATTGGAATGTATTTAATTGGGGTGCAGATATGGATACTGTGGCTCAAAACCAATATAGGGTAGATCAGGCAAATATAGATCTGACAAAGATGAAGGATGAGGTAAAACTGGAACTCAAGGAAAAATACAGTAATATGATTACTCTATCTAAGCAGCTGGAAGCACAGAATATAAAGGTGGAAATAGCTGATGAAAATGCAGAGATAGATACACTGAGATATAATAACTCCCTTATGAGTTCATTTGAATATTTAGACAGTATAGATAAATTAAGAGCAGCAGAGGAAGGTTACTATACCCTCCAGAGGGAACTTATGTTAGCTATAGATACATATGAAAACGCGTGGAGATAAGGGACCCCTCTTCCTCCTAGTTTTCATTCCTCGTATGGAGAAACCAAAGCATAATGACTATAGACTTTAGGTTGAAGGTTCTAAAGAGTCCCTCTTTAATACGGGTTCATTTACGATTCACGATTATCAAAATTAGATGTAACTAAATCTAATTTTGAATGTGATTAACACAAGAAACGAACCAAAGAAAGTTTATAATTGTCTTTGCATTGTAATACACGATCGTTATTGTAGAAACAGAGGGCTGGAGCTCAACGACTATAAACTTCGCTTTAAACTAAGAAAAAAGAATTTCTTAGTGAACTTTCTGGTTATTTCTTTGTGGGCTTAGTGTAGAGGTTTAGGTTTTAGAAATCTGCGACAAAAAGAAAGTTCTAAAGGATTCGTATTAATTAGATTTTAGATACATAAAGATCCGTGTCAAAAAAATTAGGTTTAAAACTTCTGTACTCTAGCAATAGAATCTTTAATTTGTGTAATTCGTGACGGAGAGCTTTTAAGTTTTTAAAGAAAAAAGATAAATATATTTAGGGAGATGAAGATGAAAAAGAAAATAATTATAGCTGTAACAGCTCTTCTGGTTATCGGGGGGGGCTATGCAGTATTAAAAAATAAAAATAATAAAGATACAGCTTCAGTGAGGATGGTAAGGATAAGTAATGAAAATATTTCTGAAAATTTAAAATTTGAGGGGATAGTTTATGCCAAGAAAACCTATGGGTTGTATAAAAAAGTTCCCATGATGATAGAAGAGGTAAAGATTCAGTCTGGAACTATGATAAAAAAAGGAGATGAGCTGATCAGGTTCAGCGGTGTAGGAACCGACGGATTTAAAAATACAGGAGTTTCCAATATTTTTATGAAGCTGGAAGAAAAAAAATTAGAAGTTGAAGTTTTGGAAAAGCAGGTAACAGAGTTAGAGAGAAGGGAAAAGGTTGTGAAATTCCAGCTGAATAATGCCAACAGTACGGCTGAAACTATGAAAGAATTATTGGAGCAGGACGGAGTATCTTCTTTGGAAGCTAACAAATATATTACCGATGCGGCATTAAAAGATTTGGAATACAACAATGTAATTCAGGATATATCCCTTGCCAAACAGAGGTTAAAGATTAAATCAAATAGTTTAAATGAAGAATTGAAGGAGATGAGTCAGAATATGACAGCTCCGGAAAATGGGATAATAACAGAAGTTTTTGTGGAGAATGGGATGATGGCAGTTCCGGGGAAATCGTTATTAAACTTTGCATCTCTAGACAGTGGACTAGAGGTAAAGGTGCTTATACCTATCTATCAATCTCAAGGGGTAAGTACGGGAGCAGGTGTAGATATTATTTCTAAAGGTTCATTGGAGGAGAAAAAGTATAGCGGTAAAGTAGTTTCTATATCAAGTATAGCTCAGGTAATAAAAAATGGAAACAATGAGGAAAGATATCTGACTGCCACTGTAGAATTAGACGGATCTATAGGTCTGCTGCCGGGAGTCAGTGTAGGAGTAGAAATATCCGGGAAGGCACTTAACGGGATAAATGTAGTGGATGCTTTTTCTGTAATAGAGGAAAATGGAAAAAATTATGTTTATATCGTTGAAAACAACAGGGCCAGAAAGGTAGAAATACAGACAGGGATAAAGACCCTGTCTAAATATGAAGTTTTGAATCTGCCAGAAGGGATGGAAGTAGTTGTAAATCCGTTTAAGGTGAGAGATGGGGAGAAGGTAATGGTAAAATAACTCTTTCTTTTATGGAGATTTCATGAGTATCAAAATTAATTCTACCTTAGAATGAATTTTAAATATGAATCTCAAAATAGAGAAAACAAACCTAAAATCATCTTGTCTTAGAAAGTAAGTCACGATCGTCATTGTAGAAACATTACTGCTGAAGCAAAATGACTATAAACTTCGTTTAAAAGCAAGAAAGAAGATTCTCTTAGAGAGTTCTCTAGTTTTTTCCTAGTGATCTTAGTATAAGAAATTCGGTTTTAATAATCTACGGCAATAATTTTAATTTGTATAAAAAGTTTAAAGGAGAAAAAATATGGTTTTTTGGATGGTAAAAAAAATTATTATAGGTAATAAACTCCGTAGTGCAGCACCCCTTATGGGAATAATAATAGGGGTAGCGTCCATTATGGGAATTTTTGCCATATCCAGCGGAGGAGAAGCAGCAGTAAAAAAAGATCTGGCCAGCATAGCAGAGAACAGAGTTCTAATAGGGAGCAGCCGGGGATATAACCTGGAAGATATAAAACTACTGGAAAATATGCCTATAGTGGACTATGTATTTTCTCCTGAGATGAATATGACAGTTAATTATGATGAACTGAATAAGATAAAGGTAGAAGGGTATACTAAATCTGCCATCCAGGGTAAGGAATTAGAGGTAGAAGGGAGCAGTAATATTAGAGGCAGGGAAGTATTGATAGGAAATAAAACTGCTGAAAAAATATTTAAGACATCCCATGCAGTAGGAAAAATATTTCAAATAAACCTAAGTACAGGAAAACCTGTAGAGCTCCGGGTAACAGGAGTATACAGGGAAGACTTGGGAAGTACCCTGGGAATAGGAACTATATACATGGATATAGATGAATATAATAATTTAGGAAGTACCAGAAGTATAAATACGGTGGTAGTTACCTACAGGGATAGAGAAGATATAGAGGAGACTACAGATTATTTGATCGAGATATTGTCCAGAAAAAATTACAGGAACAGGTATACGGTCCTGGAAGGAAATGTCAGATATCAAAAAATTGAAAAGATAAAAAACATGATTAATATATTCTTGGGAGCAGTGGGGATAGTAGCCCTTGTAATGGGAGGGCTGGGGATAAGCAATTTATTGTTAAATTCGGTCCGAGAGATGACTCCCAGTATAGGAATCCTGAGAACTATGGGGATGAGTGAAAAAAATATACTGAAGATATTTTTACTGGAATCTACCGTTCTTTCTACCATAGGGGGGGGGATAGGAATTGTCTTTGGATGTGGAGGAGCATATGTAGTTGGTAAGGTAATAGGAATTCCATCTATCTATTATGTCGATCAGATAGTGACTGTGTTTGTAACTTCGGTCGGGCTGGGGATAGTTTTTGGGAGTCTTCCGGCGTACAAAGCAGCCAAGCTCCAGCCTGTAGAGGCCATGAAGATTTAGAAAGAGAAGAAAAAGCTCTCAAGATTGAGAGCTTTTTTTATAAAAAATTATTTCTGATAGCTGTACGGTGTGAAAGGTGGTGTTACCTGATTGGTAGAAGTAGTTGAAATAGTAGACATTCCTACTGCCATTGTACCTCCGGAACTTCCTTCTCCCATACCAGGACCGGCATCACCGCTGCCGCCGGCATCTACTTCCATCCCAAAAGCAGCCATAAATGAATCTGCAAGGTTGCTTTGAGGAGCAGGGGCAGCAGTAGCTGTAACATCTCCCTGCTGCTGTGCTTGTACATTATTATCATTACTATTTTCCTCAGCATTTGCCCCTATACTCATGAGAGCAGTGAGGGCAAATATTAAAAATATCTTTTTCATATAAATTACCTCCATTGTAAAAAATTAGAATGCGAAACCTACCGACAATGTACCTAAAAATTTAACCTCATCTACAGCTTTATCCTCTTTGAAGAGATCCTGGGCAGCCAACCCTATAGAAACAGGGTAGTTTGGCATAGGAACTATACTGGTACCAAAGGTAGTGATACCAGAGGTATAATCTAATACTAAACTCATTTGAGGATGGATATATACTGCTCCTGAAATAAATTCTCCCCATTTATGTTCTCTTTCGTTTCTGGTAGTCTCAATATCGTCTTTGCTGATATCGGCATAACTGTTGCTTCCTACCCCTGCAGTTATAATAACCGGAGCGACATTGTTTGGCAGAAGTTTTGTTATGGCAGCATAATAACTGGGGTCTAGTTTGTCATCGCCGGTATCGTGCCACAGGTCAACGTTGGAAACTCCTATAGCAGCTCCCAAACCATAAGCTGTAAAAGTCTTACCTAAACTAAGGTTGGCAGAACCTCTGTTAAAAGCTCCTCCATCCCGGGGATCGATACTACCTACAGAGAGAGATGCTGCTCCTCCCACAGATTTAATCGGATCTCCAAAACCTCCCCCAAAGGCTAATGCACCATCGGTATCGTCACTGTAAGAAGTTCCGGCAAGACCCATAAAGGCTGTTCCGAATCCAGGAACTAACCCCGATGGAGCTCCGAAAGAAAATCCAGGGGCAGTGGCAAGACCGCTGAAATCATCTACTAAATAAAATAGTTTGTCAGATTTTTTTTCCTTGGAGATCTCCTTTAACTCTGAAAGTGCACTGGATGAAGCAGCGATATTGGCTGCATTTTCAGCCATGGCAAGGGTGCTTATTAAAAGCCCTCCTAAAATAATAGTTTTTTTCAAATTCATAATTTTCCTCCCTTTATATAGTAAATTTTATTGAATGTATTTATTTTTTATAACTTATTATTAATTTAATATCGCCTTTATTTTCTTCTAATATTTTAATTTGGAGATGTTTTTTTATAAGAAATGAACTTGAACCATGAATCTGTTCCCTATAAAAAACTCTTTTTTCTCCAACAACTCCCATTTCTTTAGTATCTATGGAGGAAAAAGTCCAGCTGGATACGATATACGGTTTTAATTTTAGTTTGATCAGGTCTCCATCTATAATTTCATAGAGCATTTTTTCATTTGAGGGAAGGATATTTACCAACTGATTAGAATTGGAATAACTTTCATCTATATACCATATTAAAAGACCCTTTCTATAGGGAATATTTAATTTAGTCCGGAGAAGTCCTTCGTCTATACGTTTGTCTATAGGATTTCTATACTCAATTAAGATATATTTTTTTAATAGGTCACCACCAAAGCTGTGAATAAAACCATCGTGAGTAAATGTTTTTTGGGTAGTTTTCAGGTCAAATTTTTTAATGGTATCGGACATGACCATTAGATCTGCTATATAGGCTCCTTTTGGGCCCTCATTCTTATAGGGGACCAGACTTACCATAATTTCTACAAATTTTCCGTTAAATGAATTTAAATCAAACTCCAAGGGGATCCATGTCCCTCTTTTATTATTTTTGCTATTTTTATTTTTTAATAAGAGCCAGTGTTCTTCTCCACTTGGGCGGATATAAACTTTTTCTATCTCTTTCTCCGGTTTAGAATTAAACCAGGCATCAAACTTTAAGACATTATCTGTATCCTTGGGAAGAAAAACAGAAAACGTAATATTACTGTCTGGGTTAAGGTAATTATCGGTATAGTAGAGATCTCTTCCCTCTGCAGGAACATCTATTCTTTTTCCTGGAAGATCTATTTTTATGAGGTTATTAGATTTTTTATGATTGGTGTTATGAAGTTTAATATATTTATCTTTTTTTATTATTTCATTTAAATTATAGTTTATAACCCCAGCCCAAAAAGCAGGGATATTTTTATTGCTACTTTTTGTTTGGAGGTTGTATCTGTGATAACCACCCAAAGAATTTAATTTACTTCCAAGGATTTTACCGCAGTAGAGTTCCCCCATTATAGACCAATAACCTATAGTTGATTCGCCTTTGTACAGGTCTGACAAATTTAAAAAATGACCTATCTCATGGATATAAAGATCCAAAGGAATATCTTGTGGAATAAAAACATATTTATCTATTTTCCAAAGGTTATTATTGTGATCTTTAAAATAATAAAATTTACTTGATGATATATTTTGCATTCTGTTAAAATGGGGCCAAATTGCCCGGCTTCCAAGGGAGTTTGGAAGGTGTTCGCCTTTTCCTGCATAGAGGAGAATAAGGCCATCTATCACACCATCCTCATCTCTGTCATATTGGGAAAAATCTATTTTTTTATCAACTAACTTATTAACAGCCAGACGGACTAAGTGGGCAGCTCTTATACGGTCACCCTCCTCACTGATATTTTTCCCGTAAAATTCAATGGATTTAGGAGCTGTAAACCATCCATAGATATCATCTTCACTTCCTTCTAATGTGTAGGTCCCACCAGATTCCATAGTGAAATATTTTTTAGCAGAAATAAATTCTTTGCCATTATAAGACAGATAACTTTCAGGATCAAAAAACATATTTGCATATAGCTCAGGAGTAAATTTATCTCCCTTACGCTGATTCACCAGTTCTCTTTCTCTCCTATGAAGATCGGTGTATCTGTAGTCGGGAAAATCTATTAAAACTGTAAGAGGTTTAAAAGTTTCTCCGAGTAAAAGTGTCCAGCTGATGAAAAACAAAACTATGACCTTCATAAAACCTCCTTAAAAATTTAATGTTTAGTTAAAATTTAAGTTATACTAATTATACTGCTTTTCCATACCTTTTCCAAATAAAAATAGACATTAAATAAAGGTACAAATTATGATTTGTACCTTTATTTAATTTAAGAAATTAATTGTTTTTTAATAAAAGTTCGAGATATATCATTTATACTACTTTTTTAGAGATTCCCTTTAAAATAAAAATTATTATCTGTAAAAGTTATAGTTCTATATCAGATTAGATGTTGTGGTTAAAGATAAAAAAACTAGTCACGAATTATCACGAAAAAAATCATTAGCAAAATTTAGCCACCAATTAGCATAAATTTATATAGGTTAAAATGAAGATAAGAAAAAAGAAACAGAACCCGTATGTCCATGACATACATGGATCAAAAGCTATGAAGAATCAAGATTTTTATTTTTCAGTTAAAACCAAGAGAAGAGAATTATCGGTGTAAATTGGAGGTTTTTTGTGTATCTCGAAGAGGTCCGTGTTCTATAAATTACCTCTACGTTAAAATTCGTGTAATTCGTGACAAAAAAGAAGGTTTTACCCGCAAGGAGTATCTCCAAAATATCTATAGTTTATTTTATAAGCTGAGAATTTTGAGATAAAAATTCCATCTTTAATACTAGTGAATCTGAAAAAGAAATTAAATTCAAAATAGAAAACATTGGACACGGAGAACACAGAGAAAAAAGGGAGGTCACGAAGAGAGACAAGATTTTCTTAGTGGTCTCTCTAGCTGTTACTTCGTGAGCTTAGTGTAAGGGTTTTGAATTTAATATTCGTATATAATTCGTGTCATTTGCGATAAAAGAAAAGAATCACTGAGAACTCTGTGTCTCTGCATTGAGAGGTTTTAAATATTTTTTAAATACTTTTTTACAAAAAGGATAAAATGAGCTATAATGTTAGGAAAGAAAAGGTTTTTTAGGAGGGCAAAAATGGCTACATTTTTAACGGTAATTTTATTTATACTTGCTATCTCTTTAATTGTTTTAGTAATTATTCAACCTGACAGAAGTAAGGGTATGAGTGGTGGAATCGGAACTGGTGCTACCAATAGTATTTTTGGTGTACACGATGATGGTGGACCCCTAGCTAAAGCTACTGAATTTGTAGCAGCTGGATTTTTAATAGTAGCATTATTACTATATCTAGTAAGCTAAAGACAGGAGGCTGATCTGTAAAGGATTAGCCTCTTTAATTGTGTATGGGATAAAAAATTATGATATAGAAATTGAATAATTTAAAGGTATAATTATTCATGATTAAATGCAATAAGTGATTGCTTTAATATTGTACAGATAATGAAATTTGTGATATAATGGAGATCGAAATGAATACACTTTTTCAAAAAAATTATGATGGGATCAGACCCCTGGCATACTCTATGCGTCCTGAAACTTTAGATGAGTATATAGGACAGGAAAAAATCATAGGCAGAGGCAGTGTTTTAAGAAAATTAATAGAAAAGGGAAAGATGATCAACTCTATATTTTTCGGTCCTCCTGGGACAGGAAAAACATCTTTAGGTGTGTTGATCTCAAATGAATTGGACTATAGTTTTGAAAAACTAAACGCGACCACTGCTAATTTAAATGATTTTAGACAGGTCATAGACAGGGCCAACAGAAGGCTGGAATTGGAAAATAAGAGAACTCTTCTGTTTTTAGATGAGATTCATAGATTTAATAAGTTACAGCAGGATGCACTCCTACCTCATACAGAGGACGGACTCATAGTTCTTATAGGAGCGACTACAGAAAATCCATACTATGTCCTTAATAATGCACTCCTTTCGAGATCCATGATCTTTGAATTCGAGAAGTTGAATAGGGATGAGATATTAAAACTCATAGATAATGCGCTGACTTATAAAGGTATAAAATTGGATTCTGAGATAAAACTTTATATTGAGGAGCTGTCTGCCGGAGACGGAAGGGTAGCTTTAAACTATTTGGAATTGATCTCAGAAGTAGGAGAAAGTATGAGTTTGGAGGAAGTGGAAAACCTTCTTCAAAAGAGAAAAGCCGGTTATCATAAAAAAGAAGATAAATATAACACCATCTCGGCCTTTATTAAAAGTATCAGAGGATCGGATCCGGATGCTGCAGTTTATTGGCTGGCCAAGATGTTAGATGGGGGAGAAGACCCCAGATATATTGCCAGAAGATTATTGATCAGTGCATCGGAAGATGTGGGACTGGCTAATCCAGAAGGACTCACTATGGCAAATGCTGCTATCATGGCATGTGAAAAAATAGGAATGCCCGAGGTAAGAATTATATTGTCACAGGTGACTATCTACCTGGCTATATCTTCTAAATCATCCAGTTCATATGAGGCTATCAATTCGGCTATGATGGATATAAAAAATGGGGTTATAGAGGAAGTACCGACACACCTGACAGATCTGGGTAAAAAAGATTATAAATATCCCCACGGATATGATGGGAACTTCGTATATCAGGAGTATAAAAAAAATAATAAAGTTTATTACCTTCCGCAAAACAATAAGAATGAAAGATTGATTTTAGAAAAATTAAATAAGTTGTGGAAGACTAAATATAGTAGATAAAATAATTAAATATATGCCAAACGAGGCAAAAGAGGAGACACAGTGAACATAAAGAATATAGCTATTATAGCTCATGTAGACCACGGTAAGACAACATTAGTAGATGCAATGTTAAGACAATCAGGAGTATTCGGAGACAGAGAAGAACTTGTTGAAAGAGCGATGGACTCAAACGATATAGAAAAAGAGAGAGGAATCACAATCTTATCTAAGAATGCATCCCTTGATTTTGGAGGATACAAGATAAATATAGTAGATACTCCAGGCCATGCTGACTTTGGTGGAGAAGTACAAAGAATATTAAAGATGGTAGACTCAGTATTATTATTAGTAGACGCATTTGAAGGTGTAATGCCTCAAACTAAATACGTATTAAAGCAAGCGTTAGAGCATGGATTAAATCCAATTGTTGTAGTAAACAAGATCGACAGACCAAACTCTACTCCTGAAGAAGTAGTAGACCTAGTATTCGATCTATTTGTTGAATTAGGAGCAAACGATCACCAATTAGAATTCCCGGTACTATTTGCTTCTGCAAAAAATGGATTCGCTAAGTATGAAATTGCTGATGAAGATTTAAACATGCAACCGTTATTTGAAACAATAGTTAAGCATGTAAAAGATCCTGAAGGAGATCCTGAAGCTCCATTACAAATGTTAGTGACTAACATAGCTCCAGATAATTACTTAGGAAAATTAGCAACTGGAAGAATCCATAACGGTGTTTTAAAGAAAAACCAGGAAGTAACTTTAATCAAAAGAGACGGAGAAATGGTAAACTTCAAGGTCACTAGAATATTTGGTGCTGAAGGAATGAATAGAATAGAGTTAGATACAGCAGTATGTGGAGATATCGTTACAGTTGCCGGAACAGAGAAGTTTGATATCGGTGAGACAGTAGCAGATAGAACTAACCCAATGGCATTACCGTTGATCGATATAGATGAACCTACATTAGCAATGACATTTATGGTAAGTACTTCTCCATTCGTTGGAAGAGAAGGAAAATTTGTAACTTCTAGAAACATCTTAGACAGATTAATGAAGGAAGTAGAACATAATGTAAGTATGGTAGTAGAAAAAACTGAATCTGCTGATGCATTCACAGTAAAAGGTAGAGGAGAACTTCAATTATCTATATTAATAGAAAATATGAGAAGAGAAGGATTTGAATTACAGGTAGCTAAACCTCAAGTTATCATGAGAGATATCGATGGTGTTAAGTGTGAACCTATCGAATTAGCAATAATTGACGTTGCAGATGAATTCACTGGTGTAGTAATCGAGAAGATAGGGATCAGAAAAGGTGAAATGATCAACATGGTTCAAGGAACTGACGGATATACAAGATTAGAATTCAAAGTACCTGCAAGAGGACTTATCGGATTCAGAAATGAATTTTTGACTGAAACTAGAGGAACAGGAATATTAAACCATTCATTCTTCGACTATGAGCCATATAAAGGTGAAGTACCAACTAGACAAAGAGGAGTATTAATCTCTATTGAAAAAGGTACAACTACTGCATATTCATTAGGAAATGTACAATCTAGAGGAACTTTATTTGCTAACCCTGGATTAGAAGTATATGAGGGAATGATCATAGGTGAACATTCTAGAGAAAATGACCTTACAGTTAACGTAACTAGAGGAAAGCAGCTTACAAATATGAGAGCTTCTGGAACAGATGCAGTTACAAAATTAGCTCCAGGTAGAGAGTTTACATTAGAGCAAGCATTAGAATATATTGCTGACGATGAGTTAGTAGAGATCACACCTGAAAGTATCAGAATGAGAAAGAAATTCTTAACAGAGGGTGACAGAAAGAGAGCAGCTAGAGGAACAGTTAGATAGATAACTTTAAATAGATGTGATTAAAAATCACATCTATTTTTTTTATATAAAATAATGTACAATTAAAGGGAGAGTTAAAAGTTTTTAATGCTATTATATAATTTATGAAAAAAAAGTTTAGTTTTGCAAAACTTTAAGTTTTAGTTATGTGTTAGTAAGTTTTTAATTAGCGATACAAGAAGAAAATTCTAAGGGTTCCGCCCTTAACTGGGTTCATTTCTCAGCTTGATCTGAGAAACAGAACCAAAGAGGATCAAGAAGATTTATAATTGTCTTAGTTGAGTAATACACAATCGTCATTGTAGAAACAGAGAGCTGGAGCTTAACGACTATAAACTTCATTTAAAACCAAGAAAAAGAGATTCTCTTAGTGAACTCTTTAGTTTATTCTTAGTGATCTTCGTGTAAGGACTTTAGATTTTAAATTTGTGTAATTCGTGACAAAATAGTTTCAAGATAAAAAAATCTAAGATGATTTAAATTATTTATATAGGAGGTTTTATGAAAAAAATATTGATAACTATAATACTGGGAACACTCCTATTGTCCTGCAGTGGTCTGCAGAAAGAAAAAACTATAGAGGTGGATAAGATAGAGATACCATATTCCATGGTAGAACAGAGTATAGATCTGGATGATGCCATGAGTTTAAGATTATTTTTTGAGAATGGATTTGATCCTAACTATATAAGTAAAGATGGGGAAACTCTCCTGATGAAGATAGTAAAAAATAACAGTTTGAAAAGTCTGAAGGAGATCATCTCCTATGGGGTAGATTTAGAGACAGAAACCCCTCTTAAAAAAAGGAAAAATACAACGTCCTACCAAGCTACCAAAAGAGCTGTAGACTTTGTAAAAACTAAAAAATCTCTGGATATTCTGGTAGAGGCAGGGATAGATATAAATTATGTAGATAATTTAGGGGAGCCTCTGATTATAAAGTTTATTAAGGAAAAACATAACAGCTATGTGGAAAAATTGATCTCAGAGGGAGCTGATCTAAATATAGCAGACAGAGATCGTTGGACTCCATTGATGTGGGCAGTTGTGAGAAAAAATAAAGAGGTAGTAAAACTCCTTATAGAAAATAAAGCTGATATAAATCTAACAGATGACAGGAGAAATTCAGCTGTATACTATGCATATGATGAGGATATTATTAAAATGTTTCTGAGTAAAGATCTGAATCTATACTATAAAAATAAAGATGGAGAAAATGTATTGGGGGAGGTATACCTTCGAAGTATATCTAACTCATATTACCATGCAGTAGAAGATATAATAAAAGCAGGCGGAGATAAAAATTATTCCTCCTACGGGGATACACCTATGGGGATCGCCCGGGAAAATAAAGATGAAAAGATGATAGAATTATTGTTAAAGATGGGAGTGAAAGAAGATGAAAAATACTAAAAGAATAAAGGTAGGAGATATCTATATAGGCGGAAGTGAAGATGTAATTATCCAGTCTATGACAAATACAAATACAACAGATGTAGAAAGAACAGTGGCTCAGATAAAGAAGCTGGAAGATCTGGGATGTCAGTTGGTAAGGGTGACTGTAAACAATAAGGCAGCAGCAGAAGCTATAAAGGAGATAAAAAAACAAATTAATATTCCCCTGGTGGCAGATATTCATTTTGATTATAAATTAGCGTTGCTGGCAATAGAAAATGGGATAGATAAACTTCGTATAAATCCGGGAAATATAGGATCCGATGAGAGGGTAAAAGAGGTCGTGGAAAAAGCCAAAGAATATAATATCCCCATCAGGATAGGAGTGAACGGGGGATCACTGGAAAAAGAGATCTTAAAAAAATATGGGAAAGTAACACCTGAAGCCCTGGTTGAGAGTGGGATGTATCATATAAATCTATTGGAAAAATATGGGTTTGAAAATATAATAATCTCTTTAAAGGCAAGTAATGTAAAGATAATGAGAAAAGCCTATCAAATAATAGCTGATAAGATAGATTACCCGTTACACCTGGGAGTGACTGAGGCAGGAACTTATTTTCAGGGGAGTATAAAATCAGCCATAGGAATAGGAAGTCTTTTAATAGACGGGATAGGAGATACTATCCGAGTATCATTGACAGAAGATCCCACAGAGGAGATAGGTGTAGCCAAAGAGATATTAAAAGTATTGGGGATAGGAGAAGCAGGAACAGAGATCATCTCATGCCCTACCTGTGGGAGAACAGAGATTGATTTGATAGGATTGACTAAGAAAGTAGAGGAAAAGTTTTCTGACTACGGGAAACAGGTTAAGATAGCTGTCATGGGATGTGTGGTAAATGGTCCCGGAGAAGCACGGGAAGCTGACTACGGTGTAGCCGGCGGAAATGGTGTAGGAGTCTTGTTTAAAAAGGGGAAAGTAATAAAAACAGTTAAAGAGGATGAAATTTTGGAGGAGCTGCAGAAGTTAATAGAGGAGGATGAGGAGAACTAAGACTCTTCCTTCTTATGATATTTTCGATGATCATTGAAATTAAGCTTAAAGGATTGGACACGGAGGTCACGAAGAAAAATAAATAGAGCGAGAGATCTAGATGAAAAATAAAGAATTTGAAAAACTATCTTATAAAGTGATTGGATTAGCTATTAAAGTTCATAAAGAATTGGGACCAAGGTTATTAGAATCTACTTATGAAAGGTGTTTATGTTATGAATTAGAAAAAATTGATGTATATATTTAATTTTTTTATTGGGTTCATATTTAAAAGTTAGTTTTTAATGTCTTTCTGGAGGTAATAGGAGGGGAATATGAAAAAAATTATATTTATAATGGCAATATTACTACTTATGATGGCATGCAGTTCTACAGAAAAAAAGAAGATGAAAGAGGGAAAGATATTAAAAAACCAAGATTTTGAAGGAGCTGTAAAGATAAGGTTTGAAGGGAGAGCTGAGAGGATCTTTTTAAGTGGTGATATAGCTAGCTTAGGCCATGAATATTATCTGACACCAGGGGAGTATTCAGTGAGTTGGAATCCTAGAAGTTATATAAGTATTGGTGTCAGTGTAGGAGGGCCGAGTAAAAGAAATGATAATGATGTAGACCAGCGGTCCAATGAAAAGATCAAAATAGAAAAAGATTCTATTGTTAAGTTAAACGGGAACAGTGCTGAAATAATAGAGATAGGAGGAGAGTTATGAAAAAAACAGCTTTATTTTTATTGTGGTCTATAAATTTATTTGCATACAGGGTTGAAAATACAAAGGATAGAGAAATTATAATATATCCTAATAAGGTAATTGTCAATGAATCTTTGGAGTTAAAAGATGATGGAGATAAAGACAGAATAACCTATGAAGGAGTTTCTAAAAATATAGATATCAGTTCTATTAATTTGATAGGAGGAGATCTCAAAGGGGTGGAATTAGAAAAAAATCCAGATTCCAGCTCCATATTAAAATCTTATCTGGGGAAGATTATTCAGGCTGAAAAAGACGGGAAGATCTATGAGCTGGTACTCCTTGATTACGGAAAAAATATAGTCGGAAAAGACATAAAGACAGGGGAGATCTATATCTTAAATAATCCGGATCTCAAATTGAGTAATGCCCATATAAAAACTGAGAATAAGCTGGTAATGGATGTAGAAAAATTGGAGAAAAAAATAAATTTGTCCTATATAACGGGAGGATTAAATCTAAATATCTTCCATAGATTGGATATAGATGAGATGAACCTGGAAACATGGGGAAAGGTCTATAACAATATGGGGGAAGATTTAAAGGATACAGAGGTAAAAATTATATCTGAACTTTCAACACCAAGGGCCTATATGATGAAATCTGCAATGGCAGATAGTATCTCCATAAATGAATCTAACGATAGAATAGAATATAAGTTAAAAGACAAACTTGACCTCAAAAAAAATAGTGAAAAAAATATAAAATTAGAGACGAAAAAAATAAGTTTAGCCGAAAAATATGTATATTGGACTAGAGAATATTCTAAAAATCCAACTAGGGTAGTGGAGGTAAAAAACATAGGAGAGACAACCATTCCCATGGGGAGGATATATGTATGGAACAATAAAAAATATATAGGAGATTCAAATGTGGGATTTATTCCCAGCGGAGAAAATTATGATCTGAAATTAAATAAAAGTTTTAATGTTGTGGTAGAGAAAAAAATAAAAAACAGTTACTCTTTGGGAAATAACCTGATAAAAAAAGAGATTGAGATTGAAATAAAAAATACCGGTGAGGACAAAATAAATTTGGAAATAAATTACGATCAGCTGCCAGAAGTCTGGACTAAACTAAGATCTCAGGAAAAATATGAAAAAATATCCAATAGAATAATTAGATTTAAATTAGATATTGATAAAAATAGTAAGAAAAAAATTATTTTTTCTTATATTGAGGAGAAAAAATAAACTTTTTATGAGTTTGTTGCGTCAAAGTAGTATAGGAGAATGAAATTATGAATTTTGATGAGATATTTGAGACGTATTTTAGTAGGATCTACAATAAAATACTGGGAATGGTGAAAAACAAGGAAGACGCAGAGGATATAGCCCAAGATGTATTTTTAACTGTCTATAAAAATTTGAAAAAATTTAGAAATGAGAGTGGAGTCTACACATGGGTATATCGGATAGCTATCAATAAAACCTATGATTTTTTTAGGAGAAAGAAGGAGACATTTGAACTAAATGAAGAGGTACTGAGTGTAGAGGACAATGAAGATGTAACTACAAAGATAGTGTTAGAGGAAAAGCTGCAATTAATATCTGAAAGGGAGAGGGAGATAATACTCATGAAAGATATATACGGTTATAAACTTAGGGAGATAGGTAAGATAAAAGATATGAAACTCTCAACAGTAAAATCGGTCTACTATAAAGGCTTGAAGGAGATGGGGGGATTATAATGGATGATTTTAGAGAAAAAACAAATGTAGAGATGAAGGCAAGGATAAAAGTCAATATATATAAGACTTTATTGGAGGAAGAGAAACACAAAAATAAAAGAAATAGTGCTATTGGGCTTTCGTTATTTATTGTAGGAATAGTATCTACTTCAGCACTGTATCAAATAAGAGATATCAGTCAGCCGCAAAATGTCAGAGCAAGTCAAGGCCTTGTAAAAACAGTAAGCAATAGAAATGATCTGCCTAAATATTTAGAGGGGAAAAATGCAGTAGAGATGAATCTTTTTGATGATAGTTTATTGAAAGGGAAAAAACTGTCAAATGTTAAAGAGGAAGATTTTTTTGTAAGCGATTTTAAAATGTAGGGAGGAAATTTTGATGAGAAGATATATAATACTGGGGTTGATGCTACTAGGATCGATATTCTCCTATTCAAGTATATCTATAAGTAATATGGAAAAGGAACTATCAACAATTGGAATAAGTGATGAAAATATAGAAAATGCAAAGAATATCTTGAATACAGCATTGAAAAAACATAGGATAATGCTTATTGAATTGGACCAGAAAGAGTTGGAAATAAATAAATTATTGATAGACGATCCGGAAAAGAATTGGTTTAAAATCAACCAGCTATTTGATGAGGTAGGCCAGATAAATGCAAATATGAAAAAGAACCAATTGAAAACTCAAATAGATGTGAGAAAATACATCTCTAAGGAGGACTATTTAAAGGCCAAGGACCTCTATATGGTTAATCGTGGAGCGGTAAAAAAGACAACTATAGATGTAGAAATAAACAAAAATTAAGTCATGGGAAACCATGACTTTTGTTTTGTTTTGAAAAAAAATATTGTATACTTTTATTAGAAAATAAATAGAAGATGGAGGACTAATATGGAATATTTAAAAGAAATAGATGAAGATGTATATGAAGCTATAAAAGAAGAAGAGAAAAGACAGGAAGATGGGATAGAGTTAATTGCATCAGAAAATTTAGTTTCCAAAGCTGTGATGGAAGCCAATGGAAGTGTGATGACCAATAAATATGCTGAAGGGTATTCTGGAAAAAGATATTATGGGGGCTGCGAATATATGGATGTAGTAGAAAAATTAGCTATAGCCAGAGCAGCTGAATTATTCGGGGTAAAATATGTAAATGTACAGCCCCATTCTGGGTCTCAGGCTAATATGGCTGTATACAAAGCTCTTATCGGTTTAGGAGATACAATATTAGGGATGAGACTAGATCACGGTGGTCATTTGACTCATGGTAAAAATGTAAATTTTTCAGGACAGGATTATAATGCTGTATTTTATAGTGTAGATAAAAAAACAGAGACGATAGATTATGATGAATTGAGACAGATTGCCCACGAAGCTAGACCTAAGTTGATCATAGCAGGTGCCAGTGCATATTCAAGAACAATAGATTTTAAAAAATTCAGGGAGATAGCCGATGAAGTAGGAGCATACCTTATGGTTGATATGGCTCATATAGCGGGATTGGTAGCTACAAATTTACATATAAGTCCTATTCCCTATGCCCATGTAACTACTACAACTACCCATAAAACTCTCAGAGGGCCCCGTGGAGGGATGATTATGACAAATGATGAGGAGATAGCTAAAAAGATAGATAAATCTATCTTCCCAGGGATTCAGGGAGGGCCATTGATGCATACTATAGCAGCAAAGGCTGTTTCTTTTAAAGAAGCATTGGGTGAAGACTTTATAACTTACCAAAGACAAGTGATAAAAAATGCCAAAACTTTAGCCAAGGCTTTGGAGGAAAAAGGATATAGGATAGTGAGTGGTGGAACGGACAACCATTTGATGCTGGTGGATCTGTCTCCTAAAAATATTACCGGGAAGGCAGCGGAAGAAGTACTGGGGATGGCAGGGATAACTGTAAATAAAAATGGGATTCCCTATGATTCGGAAAAACCATTTATAACCAGCGGAATAAGGGTGGGGACTCCGGCTATAACAACCCGTGGAATGAAGGAGTCGGAGATGAAAAAGATCGCTGATTATATAGATTATGCTCTGGAATCAATAGGGGATGAAAAAAGGTTAAAGGATCTAAAAGCAGAAGTAAAAACTTTATGTGAGAAATTTCCTATATATAAATAGATATTTATTCTCCTCCTCCCATTAAAAGGTGAGGGGGGAGAATCTGGGATTTGTCTGAAAAATAAAAAGAGGTGTAAAATGAAGGAACTATATAAGATACAAATAGATGAAGAGGGGTTATTTTTAGAGAGACCTAATAGGTTTATTGCCCATGTAAGATTAGATGATGGTTCGGAAGAGATTGTTCATGTCCATGATTCAGGGAGGATAAAGGAACTCCTCTATGAAGGAAATAGGGTAAAAATTAGACGGGCAGCTAACCCCAATAGAAAAACAAAGTGGGATCTCATCAGCGGGAGAGCCTCTGACGGGGAAGATATCCTTATCAATTCAAGTTTTCATAGATATATATCGGAAAATTTATTGAATGATTTTGAGATATCCCCCATAGGAAAGATAGATAAACTAAAGGCAGAAGTAAAATACGGTAAGTCCAGGCTGGATTACCTTTTAGAAAAAGACGGCAGGAAAATATGGGTAGAAGTAAAGGGAGTTTCCCTGGCAGAAGACAGGGTAGCAATGTTCCCAGATGCTCCCAGTGAGAGAGCTGTGAAACACCTGAAGGAGCTCATAGAACTAAAGGAATCAGGAGACAGAGCAGCAGTGATCTTGCTGGTCTTTAGAAGTTCGGATATTTTTAGACCCAGGTATGAGACAGATCCAAAATTCAATGAATATTTTTATAAAGCAATCTCTGCAGGGGTGGAAATATACCCTATACAACTATCTCTAGATAATGGTACTATAAATTATAGGGGAACACTAGAGATAATGGATAAAATTAAAAACTAATAGAAAGAAAAAATAAAAGATAAAAACTAGTCACAGATTACACAAAGCCAAATTAAAATTTGGAATAATATGAGGAATCAGTGATATAGAAAAAAGTTTTGAATTTAATTTTTTTTCTCTTTCCGTTATAAATTACAAATTTGTGCGTAGCACAGTGGAGGGATAAAAATGGCAAATTTTAAATTTGTGCAAAATAAAAAATGTGAGTATTTTCCATGTCATACAATAGCTGATGAGAGTAAATTTAACTGTTTATTCTGTTATTGTCCATTATATATGTTAGGAGAAGAGTGTGGAGGTAATTTTAAGTATACTCATGGGATAAAAGATTGTAGTAATTGTATAATCACACATATGAAGGATACTGGATATGACTTTGTTCAACAAAAGATGTTGACTGTAATCGATATAGTACAAAATGAATATTTGGAGAAGCATAAAGATGAGGAAAAAGTAAATATTAAGTAAAATTATAAATGTTAATTTGATATTTAAAAAACCCGCCTATTGTAGGCGGGTTTTTTTAGTGTCTTTTTATAACTTATAATTGGAATTAAAAATTATTTAAAAATTTATTGATCCTTTCATTTTTAGCAGAATTGAATATTTTGTCAGGTATATCGCAGCTGAGGACAGTTCCGCAATCCATAAAAACTACTCTGTCTGAAACCTGTTTTACGAACTCCATCTCATGGCTGACTATGATCATTGTTATTCCTGTGTTTTTGAGAGATTCAATAACTGTGAGGACTTCCTTTACCATCTCTGGATCCAGAGCAGATGTAGGCTCATCAAAGAGAAGTATTTTTGGATTTCTAGCAAGGACTCTGGCAATAGCCACCCTCTGCTGCTGTCCCCCGGAAAGAGCTGATGGATAATTGTTCATCCTGTCTTCCAGCCCGACCATAATTAAAAGTTCTTCTGCTTTTTTTACAGCCATTTCTTTTTTCATCTTATCTACAACTACGAGAGGTTCCATGACATTTTCTATAGCTGTTTTATGTGGGAAAAGGTTAAAGGATTGAAAGACCATTCCCATCTTCTTTAGGATTTCAAATCTCTCCTTTTTTTTAGGATTTCTACTGCTGCATATAAGAGGGTGGCTAAAAACTTCTAATGTCCCCGAATCTATTTCCTCTAAATCTATCAGACATCTGAGGAGGGTAGATTTCCCACTGCCTGATGGGCCGATAATAGACAGGATCTCTCCCTTATTGATATCCAATGATATGTTTTTTAAAATATTTAAGTTTCCAAAAGATTTATTGATATTTCTTATTTTTATTGACATGAGATCGCCATCCTTTTTTCTAATTTTTTGAAGATAAGCAGGATAAAAGTAGATAAAACAAGGTAGAAGATTCCACAGATGAAAAATGGAGTTATTGTAAAATCCCTTGTCACTAATTCCTTTGAATTTCTCAAGATCTCTGCTGTACCGATTATTGAGACTAAAGATGTATCTTTAATAAGAGCTATAGCCTCATTTGAAAGGGGAGGCAGTGCAGTCCTAAGAGCCTGGGGTAGGATTACCCTGATCAGTGTCTGTCCATAACCCATTCCCAATACCTTTGCTGCTTCATACTGGCCTCTGTTTATACCCTGAATACTTCCACGGAATATTTCACATAGATAGGCAGCATAATTGATGATAAAGGTGATACTGGCTGCACCAAGGGGGGATAACGTTATCCCCATTACCGGTAATCCATAGTACATAAAGAACAGCTGTAAAAGTAGTGGAGTACCCCTAAATATCCATGTATAGAAAGTTACAAACTTTTTTATTATTGAGATCTTAGAAAGTTCTCCCAGTGCTAGAAGTAGTCCTAATGGAACTGAAAAAAATACTGTTATGAAATAAAGTCTCAAAGTTATATCCAGTCCCTTTGCGATGTAGTAGATGCTATCAGTCATATCTAACCTCTCCTTCCAAACCATTTTTCATATATTTTTTTATAAGTTCCGTCTTTTTGCATCCCGTCTATGATCTTATCTATCTCGGCAATAAGGGTAGTATCTTCTTTTCTTATTCCTATACCTGTATACTCCACAGCTAAAGGTTCAGTTACAACTGAAAATATATCTTTATTTTCTTTTCTTTCTTTTTTAGCAATATAATATCTTCCAACCATGGAATCGATTATTACAGCCTGGGTTCTACCTGCTTCTAAATCCAGAAGAGCTTCTACATTGGAACCATATTTTTTAACTTCTTTTACACTTGGATATACTGTATTTTTTTCCAGAGCAAAGTAGGAAGAACTTCCCATCTGTAAACCAACTGTCTTTCCTGCAAGGTCTGCTATCTCTTTGATATCACTGCCGCTTTTAGTAACGATTATTTGTTCCCCGCTGAAATAAGATTTAGAAAAACCAATTTGTTTTTTTCTATCCTCTGTTATGGTCATCCCGTTCCAGACCATATCTATCTTTTTACTTCTAAGTTCGAAGATGATACCATCCCAGTCACAGGGTTTAAACTTGACCTCAACTCCCATTCTCTTGGCAGCTTCCTTGGCCAGGTCTATATCAAAACCTACAATATTCCCGTTTTCTCCTCTGAATCCCATAGGTGCAAAGGTATCGTCTAATCCCACAGTAAAATAACCATCTTTTTTTATTTTTGTTAAAGTATCTTTTTGTCCCATTGAAAATGCAAAAGATTGTACACCAGCTAATATTAAAATTAATGTTATAAATATTTTTTTCATAAATAAATCCTCCTTAAGTTTGTTTTGACTGTTATCATTTTATCTCCGGAAAATAAAAAAGCCATCTAGAATATCTAGATGGCTAAACAACAGTGTGAGTTTAACGTTTAAATCATCATAGATATAGAACCAAGTTTTTTTGAAAAACAACATGGATCTGTAACTATGATTAAATCATAATACAAATCCTTATCTATGGTGATGATGATGTACTGTAATAAAAATTAATGATTTGTTAAACATTTGACTCTCCTCCTGTATGATTTTTTAGTATGATACACCTAAAAAAAATAAATGTCAAGAAAAAAATAATTTGAAAAATTATTTTTTCTTGAACTTTTATCATGGTAAAAATATTAAAAGCTATAGAATTTGCCCGCCAGAGACGAGCAAATATCCATATTTAAAAAAATATTAAAACTTTTTATTTTAAAGAAGATATATGTCTTAATATTATTGTGGTCTTTACAGCGGAAAACATGGATTTTTAACTCTTAGAAACAAAATGAAATACCTTATAAAAATATATCGGCATAGGTTTATCATGGTAAAGAATAGGTTCAAAAACCCATTTTTTTAAGGCTTTTTCAACTTCAGATTCAAAGCCATATTTAGAACTTGTATAAAATTTAATATCTTTAATTCTGCCTTTTTTATCCACTAAAAATTTAACTTTAACTAAAGTTTCTTTTTTGTATCCCATCTTGAGAGCAAGATCCGGATATGCAGGTGAAATTTCTTTTTGAATAACAATATGGATCCCGGAAACTTTTTGATTTTTGAGAGCATATTGGCCATTTTGAATCTTTATTAAATTTTTATCGTTTTCCTGATCTCCTAAAACAGCATCATTTGCAGGAGTATTTTGAACTACCTCTACTTCACTGTTATTTTTTTCTATATTCTTATTTTCTTCAGTTTGATTTTGTTTTATTGGTTTTATTATTTTTTCAGGTTTAGTTTTTTTAGATTGAACTATTTTTGGTTCTGTCTTTATAATTTCTTTCTTTTTTTGAACCACTTGTTTTTTAGGTTTGATTTTCTTTTTTTTAGGTTTAATTTTTTTTTCGGGACTCTTTTCTTTTTTTGTAGTCATTTTGGCTAAGGTTTTATTGGCATTTCCCGGGGCAGACATGGTTAAATTAACATTGATATTAGGAGAACTTTCCCCTTTTTTCAAATTCTTATCAGAAAATTTTGAAAAGACAAGAAAAACTGTCATATGAAGTACAATTGAGAGGAGAAAAAATTTAGATTTCATTGGAACTTTCTCCTAAAATTTCATATATTTTATCTATATCCAGTGAGTTACGCAAAGTCTTTTCCCATCTGTCATATTCATCTGTCTTGAATTTTTCAAAATCAAAATAATCATCTATAGGTTCTAATCCCTTAGATCCCCTGATGTTATTTATAAAAGTCCGGGTAAAGATTGAATTATCAAAAACTCCGTGGATATAGGTAGCAAAGACGTTATCTTTTAAGACTCCTAAATTTGGTTTATTTTCAAAAATAGAACTCTCCTTTGACAGGGTAACTCCCTGGTGGATCTCATATCCGGAAACACTGCAATCCATACAACCCTTTAAAAGGCCTGTATTATGGGTTATTTTTTCAGTAGTTTGGAATGTCTGTTTTTCTTTTTCCATGGTAGTCGTGATGTCTAAAAGTCCTAATCCCTTTATTACTTTATCTTTGGATTCAATCATGTGGGGGTCCAAAATTTCCTGACCTAAGATCTGGTAGCCACCGCAGATTCCCACGATGACCTTTCCTTTTTGACTCTGTTCAATGATAGTTTTATCTATTCCTAATTCTTTTAATTTAATAAGATCCTGGATAGTATTTTTACTTCCAGGGATAATAATAATATCAGCCTCACAAATTTCAGATTTTGAGAGGGTAAAATTAAGGCTCAGATCCTTGTAGTATGAGAGAGCATCAAAATCTGTATAGTTTGACATCTTATCCAGCCTGATCACTGCAATATTTAAGTCGTTTTTCTCCTGGGTTTTACCGAATTTATGTGTAAGGATATCCTCTTCCTCAATGTTTAGAGGTACCCATGGGATAACACCTAAAACAGGTATATCTATTCCTGCTTTCGTGAGACGATCTGTCAGATCTTCTATCCCGGGCATGAGAAGATCTATATCACCTCTGAATTTATTGATGATAATTCCTTTTATCCTCTTCCTGTCTTTTTCATCTAACATCAGAATAGTTCCATAGAGGGAAGCGAAAACTCCCCCTCTTTCAATATCTCCCACAAGGATAACGGGAGAGTCAATTAACTCTGCCATCCCCATATTGACAAGGTCTACATCTCTAAGGTTCATCTCTGCAGGGGACCCTCCCCCCTCTAAAACACCTATATCGTAATTATCTTCGATGATCTTATAGTTCTTCAGGGCAATGGATTTAAAAAAATCTGTATTTTTAAAATATTCCTTAGCATCCATATTTTTATGGGGTATTCCCTCGATGATGATCTGTGAATCGTTATCGGAATTGGGTTTCATTAAAATAGGATTCATATATGCCCGGGGAGGAGTATTGCAGGCTTCTGCCTGTACAACCTGAGCCCGGCCCATCTCCAATCCATCACCATCGATATATGAGTTAAGTGCCATATTCTGGGATTTATAGGGTGATACTTTATTTCCATCTTTATAAAAAATTCTAGCTAAACCAGCTACGATAACACTTTTTCCTGTAGAAGATCCGGTTCCTTGAACCATAATTTTTTTATGTCTCATAATTTTTTTCTCCTTGAAGTAAATTCAAATTTTTATTGATAAAATATTAGAAGTTAAAGTTTTTATTATCTGGGAAATTATACCTGTAAAGGCATCACCAAAATACTATTAGTTTACTATGTAAACATAGAATTTTGAGATGAAATTTATGGAATAAATGATTATAAAAACCTAGGTTGTGTTTGTTTGGATGCAACGTCACGTTGCTTTTTTAGTATATACATTTTAATTTTTCAGCTGATTCAGGGTGAAATATCTTAGCCATCTCATAGATTCCCTCTGTAAGAGCCCGAGGACCAGGGAGGTTGAAGATACTATCATCTTTTATAATATAATAATTTTTATCTTTAATAGCAGTTAAAAAATGGTAGTTTTCCTCCATGAGCATGTTGTCTATACTTCTCTGACTCCCAAAAATAATATCCGGGTTATTCAGGATCAGTTCCTCCAAGGAATACCGCCACCCGCTTTTTTCTTTGGCTGTATTTTCTCCTCCGGCTAATTCCATAAGAGCGTTGATAAAAGTATCTCCCCCCGGGGTGATATCGGTTTTGCCGCTGCCCAATACATAGTAAACCTTTGGGACTTTTTGATCTCTCAATATATATCGTGTGTAGCTGATCTTATCTTTTAAAGATGCATTTAAGCCGCGACCCTCTAAAGATCTGCCCAACAGAGCTCCTAAATCTGTGATACTCTTATGAATCTCTGGAATATTTGTAGGAGTATTGTATTTAGTTACTCCGATATTTAAAGAATTTAGAGTAGCCATTAATTTTTCTCTGAAATGGGTCTCTGCAATAATCATATCTGGGTTTTTATCCAGGATTATCTCTAAGTTCGGCTCAAACATAGTTCCTACAATATCGATACTTTCAACTTCCTTTGGATATGAAGCAAATGAAGTTCTTCCGACTAAGAGATCTTCCCCTCCCAGAGCAAATATTTTTTCTGTGATACCGGGAGAGAGGGAGATGACCCTTTCAGGAAGAGTATCAGGGTTTTTAGGTTTAGCAGATCTGACGATATTATTTCCCTCTAAATGAAACCCATTTAATTCTAGAATAAGTTCTAACGGGAGGTAATATTTTCCCTGAAATATAAATGGTTCAGAGAGGTATGTATACCTTTTATGGGGAGTGATGATTTGGTTGTCTTTGAGATGATATTTTCCAATATTGGTATTTAAAATAAATGTATTTTCTGAACGGGTTAAATCTATTCCTATTTTATGAAATGAATTTATACTCAGGAATACAGTACCCTTTCTATTCTGAGTATCCAATTTACTGATATTTAAGTTCATAGAATAGGAACTTATAAATAGGAGGAAATAGATGATTATTTTCGACATATGTTTAACTCCTTATGATATTTTATAGAATAAAAAAAGCACCCTTTTGAGGTACTTAAAAACTTTTTACAGAGTAAAAGTTATTCTCTTGTCCTCGCAAGAAAAATAAAAACACATTAGGCAGGTCTCCTGACTCAAGTTTTAATTTACTCCTACTCCTTCCCAGAAAAATCCAGTGGATTATGTAGTTTCATAACTTTTACAGTGGCGGGACCGTATGGGTATCTAACCCATTTCCCTTTTAATCAAAATGAACCTATAGTGGATATAATTTCCTATATTTTAACATCTTTTAATGGAAATCACCACCAAAAAATTTCATCAAAGAGTTGAGATTTTTTTTAAGAAAAGGAAGATAAAAAGAGTAAATAGAACTAAAAAAACATTGTATTTCCAAAGGTGAAAAAAATAAAGTATAATTAAATTAGTATATTTTAAAAATTATAGCAAGGGAAATTTTAATAAATAATTGATTTAAGAAAAGGGATGATTTTATGAAGTATGAGTCTAAAAGTTTACTAAAAATTGTAATATCGTATATGCTCTTTGGATTTTTTTGGATATTTTCATCTGCTGAGATCCTCCATTCAATAACTAGAGATATGTCGACCTATATTATTCTAGAAAGATATAAAAGTTATTTCTATGTTATTTTAACATCATTTTTATTATTTAAGATGATTAGAAGTAGTTATTTTAAGATGGAAGAAACAAATAGAAAACTTCAACAGGATATTGTCCAGTCGTTTATAACTGCTTTGGAATTTCACGATAAATATACAAAGGGGCATTCTGAAGCTGTGGCTTCCTATAGTACCGAAATAGGGGAAGCTTTGGGATTAAAAGGTCATGAATTGGACGACTTGTATTGGGCTGCAACGATGCATGATATAGGAAAAATTATTGTCCCCATTGAAATATTAAATAAGGAAGAAAAACTAAATGATAGAGAATACAAAATTATTAAAGATCATTCTAAAATAGGATATGAGATAGTCTCTAAAAATGATAGTTTAAAAAAAGTTTCTAAATATATCCTATATCATCATGAACGCTGGGATGGAATGGGTTATCCAGAGGGATTGAAGGGAGATGAAATTCCTTTGTTATCCCAGATTATATCTGTAGCTGATTCCTGGCATGCTATGACATCCAAAAGGTCCTATAAAAATCAATTGACCTGTGAGGAAGCCATTGACGAACTAATAAACAATAAAGGTACACAGTTTGCTCCTAAAATTATAAATGTATTTATGGATCTATATAATTCAAATGAAGATGCATTTATGTTTGAAAAATCGCATTAAAATTTTTATCCATATAAATTATAAATAGGATACCCCTTCAGCATCTATTAATTGCTTTTACTATTATCTCTATAATTATGATATAATACTAGTTGTTAAAAAATAGAATGAGGAGATGATGATGGTAAAAAAGAATGGGCTGGGTCTTGGTTTAACTGCAATTTTACTCGTAGTAACCATATGGATATCTAAAAAGTTTGGATGGAATGAGATAAATACGGCACTGATGTTAGGTATAATTGTAGGGAATTTATTCTTAGGACCGAAAGCATATAAATTTTATCCCGGATTTAACTTTGCCAATAAAAAAATCTTACCTGTAGCAATTACATGTCTGGGTGTAAAGATAAACTATATAATTCTGCTGGATTTAGGGGTTAAAATTATAGGGTTTGTATTTTTAATGGTTGTGATGTTATTGTTTACAGCCAAGTATGTGGCTAAATTTATGGGTGAAAAAGAAGAGTTTGGTCTGATGTTAGGGTCTGGAGGAGTAGCAAGTATAGCCGGATCTTCAGAAGTACTGGGGGAGCCAGAGGAAGAGTTTGCCCTAGCTATCATTGCCATGAATATTTTGGGATTGACAGCTATGATCATCATGCCTGGGATATCGAGATTCTTAGGATTTGATCCTACCCAATCGGCTCTCTATATAGGAGGGACTCTGAGTTCATTTATTCATATAATACCTGCTGCTTATAGTATCGGGGCAGATTCTTTGGGACTGGCACTCCTGATAAAAACAGGAAAATTATTATTCTTTCCCCTGGTTTTAATCTATATAGCCGGAATAAAAAAGAAAAAAACTATAGGTGAAAAAAAAATAGAATCCAAAAAAATAAAACTTCCATTTTTTGTCAAAGGATTTATGGCTGTGGGAGCTTTCTTTACCCTTTTAGAATATGGGCTTGTAAAAATAGATCTGCAGTGGTATATAGAGGGGGTTAAATATTTAAAACTTATATTCAGCTATACCTTTAAATATCTGCTGATGTTTGCACTTATTGGAATAGGGGGAAAGATAAATATAAAAACTTTGTTGATGAACGGTAAGAGGCTGATCATATATTCATTGGTACTTATGGTGGTGCAGTTGGCTCTAGGAGCAGGGCTGGTAAAAATGTTTTATTAAGAGAAAAAAAATTAATTATATAAAAATTGTAAAATCGATGATAAACAAAAAATAGAAGGAGATATAGAATATGAGAGAAATAAAAGAGGTATTAAATTTAAAAGCTGAGATAGAGGATAAAGGTACAAGATTGGATGCTTTTTTAAGTGAAAAAATAGAGGGGTATACAAAATCGTATACGCAAAAACTTGTAGAAGACGGGTTAGTAGAGATCGTAGGTAAGAAAAAAACTCGTCCTGGAAACAAATTAAAGGGAAATGAAGAGATAAATGTAACTGTATTAGAAGATGAAGTTTTAGATGTTGTTGCTGAAGATATTCCACTGGATATAGTGTATGAAGATGAACATATTGTAATAATAAACAAAAAACCGGATATGGTAATCCATCCTGCAGCAGGGCACCATAGTGGGACATTAGTAAATGCTATAATGCATCATATAAAAGATCTGTCTACTATAAGCGGGGTAATCAGACCAGGTATAGTTCACAGACTGGACAAAAATACCAGCGGACTTATTATTGTAGCAAAAACCAATGAAGCACATCTTAAATTAACAGAGATGTTTAAAGATAAAACTATAAAGAAAACATATCTTGCCATATGTAAGGGAAACCTTAAAAATAAAGAAGGTAGGATAGAAAACCAAATAGGTAGAGACAGTAAAGACAGAAAGAAGATGACTGTTGTCAGAGATAATGGTAGAACTGCTATAACTAATTATAAGGTAATAAATGAGGTTGAATATTTTAGTTTGGTAGAGGTAGATTTAGAAACTGGAAGAACTCACCAAATAAGAGTTCATATGAAATATTTAAATCACTCGATTTTGGGAGATGACGTATACGGAAAGGCTTCTAAAAAAGCAGACAGACAGATGCTACATGCATACAAATTAGAGTTTAATCATCCTGTTACAGGAGAAAAAATGGAAATTATAGGAGATCTACCGGAAGATTTTAAGAAAGTAATGAAAAAACTAGGATTAGAATTTAACGGGTAGAAAAATTAATTAACAGAAAAAAACAGTAGAAAAAGATTGCTTTAGCAATCTTTTTCTTATATATTAAATACGATAGGGCTCATAAAAGAAAGGAGAATATATAATGAAAGAAAATAAAAGTATCATGTTGGAATTTGATAAAGAATACGGGAATAATATAATTGGGATAGATGAGGCTGGACGTGGACCTCTTGCAGGGCCTGTAGTAGCATCTGCCGTAAAGATAATAAACTATGTAGAAGAGTTTGATATGATAAATGATTCAAAAAAATTGACTGAGAAAAAAAGAGAGTTTTTATTTGATATAATCTTAGCCAACTGTGAAGTAGGGGTAGGGATAGCTAATGAAAAGGAGATAGATGATATAAATATTTTAAATGCTACATTTCTTGCTATGAGAAGAGCAGTGGAAGATCTAAAGGCCGGGGGAACAGAATTTGAACTTGCTTTAATTGATGGAAATCATAAGATCCGTGAATATGATGAGCCTCAGGAGTTTGTAATAAAAGGAGACGGAAAGAGTCTGGCAATTGCAGCTGCAAGTATCATAGCCAAGGTAACTAGAGACAGGATTATGGTAAAATATGATGAACTTTATCCTGAATACGGATTTGCAAAACATAAGGGATATGGGACAAAACAGCACCGTGAAGCACTTTTGAGCCATGGGAAAGTAGATTGCCACAGAAATAGTTTTTTAACTAAGATCTTAGCTCCTACACTATTTTAAAGTAATAATATAAAAAATTTAAATTTATAATTTCCTAGAGGTCCTTAGAAAGTATTAAAACTTTTTAAGGATTTTTTATTTTTAAAATAAAAAAATATGTAGTAATATTATAATACAAATAATTCTGAGTCGGGGGGCGGGAACTATGGTTATGATAATCTTACAGAGTATTGCAATAACTGCTTTAATATGTGTAAGCTTTATATGTATGTGTGCATTGAATGATAAAAAAGCCGAGATGGAAAGGGAAGAAAGAGATGGATAAGAGGTCAGTCGGTACAAAATATGAGGGGATAGCTATGAGTTATCTGGCTGAAAAAGGGTATTTTGAATTGGGAAGAAATTATTACTCCAGATATGGGGAGTTAGATCTCATATGCAGGGATAGGGAAAAAAGTGAGATAGTTTTTGTAGAGGTAAAGTACAGAAAAAATGCAGAGTATGGAGATGGACTGGAGTCTGTTACCAGATCCAAACAGAGAAAACTGGTGAAGACAGCTGCAGTTTATTTGAAGGAGAAAAAAATAAAGGATATTCCATATAGATTCGATATAATATCTATATTAGGAGATGAAATAGAGCATATTGAGAATGCGATTTGGGGTGATTGTTTATGAATTTTAGATGTTTAAAGTGTGAAGGGGAAGATTATATAGTAAAAACTACATTTATGGCAGAAAAAACACCGGGATTGAGATTGGAATTAGGGACATATTATCTGAAAATATGTTCAAATTGCGGGTATACAGAGATGTATTCTGCTAAGATATTAGATAAAGATGAAGAGCCTAAACCACAGCATTAGACAGTTATTTTTTAAAAATAACTGTATTCTTTGTTCTGAAAAATCCAATGACAACCTTCATTATATGTGTTATAATTGCCATAAAAGCCTAAGGGATACAGGGAAGTTAAAGAGATTTAATGACATATATTACCTTTGGAATTATGATAAAAAATTGAAGAAAATAATAGAGGAATATAAGTTTAAAAATAAACTTTATATAGGCGAACTGCTCTTTGAGTTGATAGGCAACGAGCTGGATAAGTTGATGAAAATGGAAAAAATAGACGGGATAATTCCGATACCTGTAAGCCATAGAAGGCTTATGGAAAGAGGATTTAATCAGGTGGAGGAACTTTTGAAATTTGGTAGATATTCCTATATAAAAAGCAGCAGGATCAAAGAAACTAAGCATATGTACGAACTCTTGAATTCAGAGGCCAGAAGAAAAAATATAAGATCAGCCTTTAAAATAGAGGGATTAAAAGGGTTAAAAAAAGTTTTAATAATAGATGATATAATAACGACAGGTTCAACCATGAAGGAATTTATAACTGAGATTAAAAATAATAACGATACTATACAGATAGTGGTATTTACCTTGGCTTTATCTAAAACTGCTAAAAAAATAAATTTAAAAATGAGGTAAATAGATGAAAATTATATTAGATAATAGAGAGATAACGATGAATAATATAGATGAGAAGAGCTTCTCGTGGGTATTAGAGGAGGTAACAGATCTTTTAGAGAGAGACGGAAGGATGTTATTTGACGTGTATATCGATGGGAAAGGGATGGATTATTACGATCACTTTAATAAGGAACAGATAGGAGTAGTAGAGTTTATCAGTAAATCTCCCAAGATAATTATATTGGAATCTTTAGGGGGGATGAGTGATTTCATCTCAAAATACTTCGATGCCCTTATGGCAATATCCGCCAGCTTTAACAGCAATAGGACCACAGATGCTGTAGAGATCCTCTTAGAGGTGGAAAATGGATTGGAATGGGTATACAATGTTTTAGCTTCTATGAAGGAAAATACAGCTATTGATTTTAGGTATCCTGAATTTGATATGATGTTTTTGGAGTATAGAACTATCTTAAAAAAAGTGCAGGAATGCATAGAAAATGGAGATTATATAGGCGGCTTAACTATCTTAGAGGTAGAGATGAGCAGTGAGCTGATATTTGTCCAGGAAAATCTGGATACCTATATGAAAGATATAGTAGATGAGGAGATAGAGGAATATAAGTATAATTAAAAGAGTGGGAAACCACTCTTAATTTATGTACATAATAAAGGAGTAAAATTATGAAAAAGTGGTTGGTTGTCATGGGGATGACTTTATTTATGGGGTGCTCAAACAGTGAAGTGTTAAAGATAAAGGAGGATACTCCAATTCCTGTAGTTACAAAAAAAGGAGATAGTTATATATTTTTAGATGATTTAGAGCACAGATCCACAACTAAGTATATGATCTATGATGGGGATAAAAAACAGCTGAAAATATTAATCAGAGTAAGAAAAAATGATATAGAAAAGATAAATTTAGTGTTGGATGGAGAGAAAAAAGAGATGGAATCCCTTGGATTTCGTGGAGAGTATGAAATTTTTTCAGTGGATATAGAGGAAATGAACAAGAAAAATATAAATTATTATTTTGAAGTAATAGATGGTAAATTTAAATATTTTTATGGAAAACAATCATCATATTATTCAGATGATGTGAGTGTATTTTCATATGCTATAGAAGATAGACAGAGGGAGATTCCTGCCTGGGCTCAAGGAATGGTCTGGTACTCTATCTATGTGGACAGTTTTCGAGATGGAGATAAAAAAAACAGCCCTATCTATTCAGAATTTGGGCCCGGGTATTATTTTAGACCCAGTGGAAGGTTAAATGACGGAACTTTAAGATCAGAATTGATCTCTCCGGAAAAATGGCAAACAAAGGGGACTCTACAGGGGTTTGAAGTAACAGATTGGGGAGATGACTGGAATACACCTCCATATTCTGAGATTGAAGCTAAAAACAGATATTTTTCCTATGCAGAAAAAAATACCAGAAGATATGGCGGTGACCTTCAGGGAATAGTGGAAAAATTGGGTTATCTCTCTGAATTAGGTGTTGAGGGGATAAAATTATCTCCTGTATATTATTCAAATTCAAGCCATAAATTAGATACCATAGATTATGGGCATATCTCTCCGGATTATGGAGTAACAGATAAAAGTTCATACAGAGAATTGGAAAGTGGTTTAGGAAGTGATATCTGGACTAACTCAGATAAATTATTTCAAAATTTAGTGGATGAGATCCATAAAAAAAATATGAGAGTGGTCTTGGACATTAATTTTTCCTATGTGTCATCGGAATTTTTTGCATATAAGGATCTGTTGAAAAATAGAGAAAATTCAAAATACAAAAACTGGTTTATCCTCGGGGAAGACCAGTTATCGAAGAATCCAATGAATGGAAATAAAAAAATACTTTTAAACTTAGAGGACGAATCACTGCAGGATTATTTGGTTGCAGCGACGACAAAATGGGTAAAAGGTTACAAAAATAAGGGGATAGACGGATATTATGTGAAAAATGACCTGAATAATAAGGTATTTTTAACCAGGTGGAAAAAAGCACTTTTAGAGGTTGACAATGAATTTATCCTGGCGGGAGAATCTACTGGAGAAAATGAAAATAATTTGGGGAAAAATGGTTTTGATATCATAGGTTCCTATGAACTGGGAGCCTGGATGCAGGGTTTATTTGAAAACAATAACAGCAACAGTATAGAGACTGTAAAGGGCGGTATGAAAATTTATAGTATTAAAACTACCAAGTGGAATTTTATAGAATCCTATGATACTGACAGATTTTATTCTAGTCTGATAAATCCAAACAGAGAATTTGACAGGTTAAATACTTATGGCAGAGATGATTATATAAATGTCAGGCCTGATTTAGTCGATAAAGATGCTGTAAAAAAATTAAAATTAGCTGCTTTAATTCAGTTAACTATAGATGGAAGTCCGGTTATATACTATGGGAACGAGAAAGCAATGTGGGGTGGAGATGCTCCTGATAGCAGAAAACCAATGATCTGGGGCGATATAAACTTTGAAAATGAAACTGATAGTCTGAAAAAATACAGCAGGAACAGGGATAAAATAGCTAAAATATTTAAAACTGATCTTATAAAAGATGAGATATCTTATGGTGTGGTTACTGATAAAACTTTGGAAGGTTGGTATAAACAACTTTCTGAATTCAGAAAGTTTGATGAGGAGTTAATGAAAATTGGTGACTTGGAAATACTGGATCTGGACAAAGATAAATATCTGAAAGATGGGAGTATGGAAAAAATACCAGAAACGAATGTGCTTTCATATAAGAGGGAGTATAAGGGCAGAAGTGCAATTATAGTAATAAACAGATCTAATCTAAAGAAAACAGTGGAACTGCCGGTACAGGGAAAAAAAGGTTATACAGATTATTACTCTGGAAAAAGATATAATATCCTGGGGGATAAAATCAGGGTGGAATTAGAAGGGTATGGTTACCTGGTTTTATACAGAAGGGTGGATTTTGATTAATAACTTAATCATCTGTGATTAAAATGTGGACTATTTAATGTTTGAAATATGAAATTTTATATGCTAGAATTTTAAAAGAAAAGTAAAATAATATTTGGGAGGCACAAAATGAGAAAAACGATAATTGCAGGAAACTGGAAGATGAACAAAACACATAAAGAAGCAGCTAACACATTAAAGAACTTAGCTGAATTAGTAATAGATAAAGAAAACTTAGGTGGAGTAGAAGTAATTATAGGAGCTCCTTTTACAGCATTAGAATCAGCAGTAAGAGCTACTGAAAATACACCAATAGCTATCGCAGCAGAAAACATGAATGCGAATGAATCTGGAGCATTTACTGGAGAAATATCTGCAACTATGTTAAAAGAATTAGGAGTAGAATATGTAATCTTAGGACATTCTGAAAGAAGAGCTATGTATGGTGAAACTGATGCAATTGTAAATGCAAAAGTATTAGCTGCATTAAAAGCAGGATTAAAGCCAATCTTATGTATCGGAGAGCAATTAGAAGACAGAGAATCTGGAAAAACTAACGAAGTTAACGGAACTCAATTAAAAGGTGGATTAGTTGGAGTATCAGCTGAAGAAATGGCTAACGTAATCGTAGCATATGAGCCGGTATGGGCTATAGGAACTGGAGTAACAGCAACTCCTGAGATGGCAGAAGAAACTCATGCATTCGTAAGAAGTGTATTAGTAGAATTATACGGAAATGACGTAGCAGAAGAAGTTACTATCCAATACGGTGGATCTATGAAGCCAGGAAACGCAAAAGAATTATTAGCACAAAAAAACATAGACGGTGGATTAGTTGGAGGAGCAGCATTAGAAGCTGATTCTTTCTACGGTATCATCGCAGCAGGAAAATAAAAAATTAAATTTTAGAAACGTGAAGTTTCATTGAGAAAAGGCACGGAGTAATCTGTGCCTTTTAAAATATAATTAGGAGGGAATAATATGGCTAAGAAACCAGTTATGTTAATGATAATGGACGGTTGGGGAATAAATGATCATAAGGAACAAAAAAATGCAATCGCAGATGTGCATCCAGAAAATATATGTAAGTTGATAGAAAACTATCCTAATTCCAGGATTAAGGCCGCAGGGGAAGCAGTAGGACTTCCAGATGGTCAAATGGGTAACTCAGAGGTAGGACATCTTAATTTGGGGGCAGGAAGGGTAATATACCAACCACTGGTTAAGATATCAAAAGATATTAAAGATGGAGATTTTTTTCAGATAGAGACATTGAAAAAAGCATTTAACCATGCCAAGAAAAATAATAGTGCTGTACATTTAGGTGGACTACTATCTGATGGTGGAGTTCATTCCCATATAAAACATATCTATGGATTGTTGGAGATGGCTAAAAAAGTAGGAGTAGAAAAAGTATATATCCATGCATTCCTTGATGGAAGAGACACTCCTCCACAATCAGCAGACAAATATGTAGCTGAATTAGAAGCTAAAATATCTGAGATGGGTGTAGGTCAAATAGCTACTATTACTGGTAGATACTATGCAATGGACAGAGATAATAACTATGACAGAACAAAGTTAGCATATGATGCTATGGCTAATGGTATTGGAAATACTGCAAAAGACGGGATTACAGCTGTTAAAAATTCATATGCAGATAAAGTAAATGATGAGTTTGTAATGCCCACAGTTATAGAAGGGGTAGACGGGAAGTTAAAGGATGGAGATGTATTTATCAACTTCAACTTCAGACCAGATAGAGCCAGACAGATCACAAGAGCTGTAAACGATAAGGACTTTACAGGTTTTGTGAGAGAATATAAAGAGATAGAAGTACTATGTATGAGACAATATGATTCAACTATAGATGCAGATATAATATATAAAGATGATAAGATAGTAAATACATTGGGAGAGGTATTAGCTAAAAATAACCTGAACCAATTGAGAACAGCAGAGACTGAAAAATATGCCCACGTTACTTTCTTCTTCAATGGAGGAGAGGAAGTAGCCTTTGACGGTGAGGATAGAAAATTAGTAGCTTCTCCTAAGGTGGCTACCTATGATTTACAGCCTGAAATGAGTGCATATGAGGTTACAGATGGCGCATTAGAGGCGTTAGAAGAGGATAAATATGATGTAGTTATATTAAATTTTGCCAATCCTGATATGGTAGGTCATACAGGAAACTTTGAGGCGGCTAAAAAAGCTGTAGCAGTAGTGGATGAGTGTGTAGCTAAGATTGCAGATAAGATGTTGGAGTTAGATGGTGTACTTATGATTACGGCAGATCATGGAAATGTAGACCTGATGGAAGATCCGGAAACCCATGTACCATTTACTGCCCATACAACCAATGATGTACCATTTATTCTGGTATCTAATAGATATAAAGATGCAGAAGTAAAAGACGGGAAATTAGCGGATTTTGCTCCGACAATATTAAATGTGTTAGGAATAGAAGTACCAAAAGAGATGGATGGAGATATACTTATAAAATAAGAAAAGTAAATAAAAGAGGGTGACTCAAGTAGAAAATCTACTTGGGCCATCCTCTTTTTATAATCTTAGAAAAGGATAAATAGAGTTTATAAAATCCTAAATGGTGGATATATGATGCAACATCATGTTGCTACCACCTATATGTTATTCCTGCTACTCCCTTAGCATAGAAACCGCTATCATCAAATCCATTGGAATATTTTACTATGGATATAGGAGTCACTCCTAATTTAGCAAAGAAACGAAAGGAATCGTTTAATTTTTTATTGTATCCCAGGTGGGGAAAGATATTAAATTCTATCTTATCTGGCCTGTCAGTCCCGTTAAAGAAATTTTCACTCTCAAAAAAAAGATCGGTAATAAATGCAAAGTTATGGGAAAGTTCATAAGTCCAAGATGTAACAGAAGCAAAGTTTAACATGTAGGAATCGTTATAATTTCCATAACTTCGCAGTTCGTTTGTGAGGCTGTTAGCAGTTTGGAACCCATATCCCCAGTTGGTAAAGGTATCCATTATAAAATTAAACCTGTATCCATTATCTTCTACGGAACTTAAAACCCCACCACCATTGGCAGTCAGAGTCAGATAGCTTCCTCCCAGCCCAATATTATCAAAGTTTGTAGAAATTCTATAGGTAAGAAATATATCGGTAACCTCTTCATCGAACAGGTCAAATTCTAAATCTCCACCATCGGAATAGCTGGTACCAAAGCCCCATGACCTGGACCATCTGTGTCCTGCCCAATCAAATTTTTCCAAGTGATTTCGGAGGAGGAAATCCAACTCCCATCCGTCGTAGTCCTTATCTCCAAGATCTTTTTCCTGGTAGGTAACAAAGTTTTTTTCCATACTATACTCCAAATCCCAAGTCTCTGAAAGGTAGATATATCCCTGCCCCAAGTTCCAATAGATTTTGGAATAGTCGTTATACTGCCTGAAATCAACATAGGTTGAATAAAGATTGAGGTTATTAGTAGGTTTTGAAAAATTTAAAATATTTTCATACCGTATAGTTGTTTTGTAAGTGAGATCATCTCTTATGATATTAAAATCATAAAAATCATTCTTTTCAGAAAATGTCAGTTGAGATATTAAAATTGAAAGAAAAATTAGTTTTTTCATGTTATACCCTCCTAAAAATAAAACTATATCTATATAATTCAAAAATAAATAAAAAAGTCCTGTAAAAAAATGTAATAAAAGGAAAAATGATATTTTTTTTGAAGATATTAATTAATCAAAGAATAAAAAAGGAACATGAGGTTGCACCCAGACAGGCATAATCTGAATTTTTATTTATTCGAAAAAATTTATGATTTTTTAGATAATAAAAAAGGTGGTTTATTATGAAAAAATTAATATTGTTGATCAGTTTTATAATGATAGGAGTTACTTTATTGGGAACAGATGAAAAAACAGAGATGAAAAAATTGATATTAAAGATAAGGGATAAAAGTCCGGAGAACTTTATTATGATCTCACAGAATGGGACGGATATTTTTTTTCAGGAAAAGGGTAAGGTAGACAAAGAACTCTTAGGGGCTGTAGATGGAATAACCCAGGAATCGTTATTTTATGGTTATCCTAAATATGGAGAGAGGACCCCCTATGAGGAGAGAAGAAGTCTTTTAAAAAAATTAAGGATATTAAAAAGTTTAAATAAGATGGTAATGACTGTAAATTATACAAATAGCAGTTACGGAAAATGGAGGAGTAGAAGTTTGGCAGAGGAGGAGGAATTTTTAAATTATTGCCCAAAGGAAAGGGAAGCAGCAGGAATATCAGAAAAGCTATTTTTTGAAAATAAGGATGATATACTTGATATTTCTCAGGCTAAAAATTTCTTATACCTATTAAATCCCGTGAATTTCAGGTATAGGAAAGAATATATAAACGCACTATCCCAGACAAAATATGATGTGATCATAATAGATATGTACTTCCATGGTATTAAATTAACTGCTGAAGACATAGAAAAATTAAGGAAAAAACCCCAGGGAGGGCAAAGGCTGGTTATCGGCTACTTTAGTATTGGAGAGGCTGAAGATTATAGGGAATATTGGAAAGGTGGGTGGGATAGAAAACTACCTAATTGGATCTCCCATGAAAATGAAAATTGGGAAGGGAACTATATTGTTAAATACTGGTCGAAAGAGTGGAAGAAAATAGTGGATGAGATGTTAATTAAATTTATAGATACAGGTTTTGACGGAGTATTTTTAGATACAATAGACACCTATGAAAGTTTTGAGAAGGAGGAGTAATTATGGAAAAAAGAAGAAGAAATACTATATTTTTCTTAGAAAATATTTTTTATTTTACTTTAATAGTTACTTTATTTAGAAATATATTGGGTTATCAGGAACAATTTTTAGAGTTAAATGTACATCCCCTACTAATTTTAACAGGAATAATGGCTTATAGATATGGGGTACATCTAGGAGTATTAAGTGCAACGATGGCAACTATGGTGTATATCTATGTTTATTCAGAATTAGGTCACGACCTTGTAGTATTTTTTTATGATTTTAAATATTATAAATTTCTTTTAATGTTCTATATCCTATCTTTTATATTAGGAAGGATAAAGGATAATCAAAATGAAAAAACAAAGGACCGGAACCAGGAGGTTGCTCTTATCCATAAAAACTATAAGAGTTTATATGATAATAACACGAAGCTGGTATATTTAAATAATCGTATGAAAGGCCAGATTATAAAATCAGAAGAAAGTATTATAGCTCTCCATGGGATAGCGAACACCTTGGATATTTTAGATATAGAAGAGGTTCTTACAAACCTAATTGGAGTATTTAAGACATATATAAATGCAGAAGTTTTGTCTCTATATGATGTTGATAGTTCAAAAGAATATATGAGGCTGAAAGTAGCAGTAGGGGAAAATAGAAAATTACCCAGTTCTATAGAAATATCTAAATATCCAAAATTTGAAAAGGTGATAAGGGAAAAAAAATATGGGAAGAGAGATGGAGAGGATTTGGAAGTACCTGTATTTTATGCACCTATTTTAAATAATGGAGAGGTAATAGGTATATTAAATATTGAGAGATTATCCTATGAGACCTATACTACCTATACAGAGAAACTTTTTGAAATATTAGTTTCCTGGACCAGTAAATCTATCTCCAACGCCATATCTTATAGTGAAAAAATAAAGGATGAAATATACTATGAAAAAACTTTGATTATGAGGGAAAAATTCTTTGAAAAAAGAGTGGATGAGGAGAAAAAAAGAGGAGATATGTTTGAACTATCCTATGTACTTATTAAATTTAAAGTATTGGTAGAAGACTTAAAAGAGATAGAGTTGAATATAAGAAGTGTAGACAAAGCAGGATATTCAGAAGATAAAAAACTTTTATATATCATCTTTCCTGCAACTCAGTTAAAAAATATGGAATTATTAAAATCTAAAATGTTGGAGAAAAATCTAGGTGTTTTGGAGGAGTATCATGAAGATTAAATACTTAGTAGGGCTGATGCTTGTTCTGGGATTGAGTTTACAATTTTTTAGGGTAAATGAATTAAATGAGATGGTAGATATAAAACAGGGATATAAATATAAAGAGGTAACATATTCAGATTCAAAAGATATCCCCCATGGAGAATTAAAGCATTTGGTTTTGATATCCCATATAGATTCAGACTCTCAAAGGGAGATGGCTCTCAATATAAAAGAAGTTTTTAAGTATGCAAAGGTATCCTATGATATAAACTATCTAAGTAAATTAAAAAAAGGAGAGGTCTATAGGTATGAGAGTATAATTATATCTACCGATGACTATAAATATCTGAAAAAAGATATATATGAAGAGATAAGAGATTATGTAGCTGATGGTGGGAATTTAATTATTTTAATGAATTCTTATTTTAACCCTTTTAATGAGATTGCAGGGATTGAAAAATTAAAAGGATTTACCGTTGGATCTGGGCTTAAATTTAAAAAAAATATCTTTCCAGGAATATATGAAACAAAAATAATGGGAGAGGAAGCAGAGAGCATAACTAACTCTCTGCTGGATGTCAGCTTAAACAAGGATGTTGAGGTAATAGCTGAAACCTTTGAAGGTTATCCGATAATTTTTCAGAGAAAAATAGGAGATGGAAAGGTAGTTTATTCCAACGCAACATTTTTTGTAGACAGGTCTGTTAATGGAATTTTAATACAATTGATCTCCTATGGAAATAGTATTTTCTTACAAAATATTGTAAATACCAAGGTGGTAGATATAGATGATTTCCCGGCTCCATTACCTAGCGGGAAAAATGAATTAATCTATTCCCAGTATAGGATGAATACACGAAATTTCTTTCGTGAAATATGGTGGCCGGATATGAAAAAACTGGCTGTAGCTAATAATCTTATCTATACAGGTTATATCATTGGAACTTATGAAAATATTAATAAAAAGGAAAATTTTACTGCATTTAATGAGATAAATATACAGGATAAAATATACTTTGGAAGGGAACTACTAGCTTTAAATGGAGAGATAGGTATTCATGGATACAATCATCAGCCATTGGGATTGAGAGAGGAATTAAATCATAACTATAACTATAAAGACTGGGAAACAGAGGAGGATATGGCTGAAAGTATTGTAAGGATAAGGGAGAATTTAAAAGGAATGTACAGTGGTTTAGAAGCGAGGATCTACGTGCCTCCATCAAATATGTTAGGAGCTACAGGGAAGAAAGTACTGAAAGAGAACCTTCCTTCTCTGGAAGTACTTTCTGGAATCTATAGTGGAACAGAGGAAAAAGGACTCTTGATCACCCATATAGGCTGGGACAAAGACCAGCCAAGTTTATATAATTTTCCAAGGTTTAGTTCCGGGGTTCTCTATAACGATGTCATGATGCTAAATATCTATAATGGAATAGCCCTCTATGGAATATTTCATCATTTTATCCATCCGGATGATATTTTAGATGAACAGAGAGGAGAAGGAAAAGATTGGAAGACTTTAAAAAAAGAGATGTCTTTATATTTTGAAAATGTAAATGATAAATTTGGTTTTTTAAGGGCTCAGACAGCCTATGATGGGTATAGAGAAGTTCTTAAACTGGATAGACTTAAAGTTCATATATTTAAAAAGAAAGGAAGTATAGATGTTTATTTTGAAAGATTTCCAGGGAAAACGTATCACTATCTCAGGCTAAGAAATAATGAGGTAAAAGAAGTTATTGGAGGGGAATTTCAGTTGATCAGTTATGATGGAAATAGTACTCTTTATTTATTGGAAGCGGATAAAAATAAAATATCCATTATATTAAAGTAGGTGATAAGATGTATAAATTAATAATATTATTATTGACAATATTTGAAGCACAGATAACATATATGACCTTTTATTTAGAAAATTTAAATTTTTTAAATTTTTTAATCCTACATGGGCTGGTAGCTCTTGTTTTATTTTTTTATCATCAATACAATAAAAAGGATGCTTTTATCTATAATAGATTAGCTGTTGCGGTTCCCTTTGCAGGGATATTTCTCTATTTGATAAATGTAGTTTTCTCAAAGGAAAAAGATTTTAATATAGTAGATGAAGTTTTTGATTTTGAAAAGTATTTAGATGAGAAAAATTTTTTAAAAGAGGTAGATATTAGTAAGGAATTAAAATTGATAAGTGCTGTAGATACTATGGATGTTAAAAGCAGAAAAGAAAAGAAAGATTTTATAATAAAATTTAAACCGGAAGATATAAAAGTCCGGGTAAGGATGTTGAAGAAGGGTCTGGTTGATAAGGATATAGAGGTAGTCCATTATTCAGCAATTGAATTTAATCAATTATCGGAGAGATTTGATAAACAATTGAGAAAGTATAAAAAAAGATATAGTGGATCAAAAAAAGAAAAAGATTTTGATGATTTGATTGTATTTTATGAAAATTTTTTGAAAAGTGAGATATTAGAGGGAGATATTTTAAACCTGCATAGGGAACTATATATAAAAATTTTAGAGGAAAGAATAGAGAATGACAAAAGACTAAAAAATTATACAAAACTTTTAAATATTTATTTAGTTACAGAAAGATATGATCAGGTAGAGAAAGAGTGTAAAAGACTTTCTAAAGTAAAAGAAAATAATTTTGAAATATATATAATTTTAACAAAGTTATACTATGAAAGCAAAAATTTAACAGGATTGAAGGCTATCAACCGCAGGTATAAAGCAGAAGAAATTATGATGTCAAAGGAAGTAAAAAATATATTTAAAATATGCGGAATAGAGGGGTAAAAAAATGAAGAGACAGGTGATATGTATAATAGCAGAAGGTAGTTACCCCTACGTAGTTGGAGGGGTATCTAGTTGGATCCACCAATTGATAAATGGACATCCAGAAAAAGATTTTAAGATATTATCTATTTTACCGAGTGAGAAGGAGGAAGGGAAAGTAAGGTATAAACTGCCTTCAAATTTATTGGAAGTCCGGACTATATATCTTGCAGATATATATGAAGATAGGGTGGTTAAAAAAAAATTCATGAAATATGATGAAAGAGAGGAGGATGTAATATCTAGATTTATAAATATGGAATTATCCGATGACACCAAAAAAGCATTAGAACTTATCAGCAATAAGGAAAAAAGCAGTGTTTTTGATTTTACAACAAGTGACTTTTTTTGGAAGAAGATATGTTCTAAGTATAAAAATGAGTATACAGAAAAAGAATTTAATAACTTCTATTGGTCCTATAAATCGGTCTTTATGTTTTTAATGAATGTTTTGCAGAATGAAATCCCGAAAGCTGATCTATATCATTCAGTTTCAACTGGATATGCAGGAGTACTGGGAGTATTAGCTAAGATTAAATATGATAAACCCTATTATTTAACGGAACATGGGATATATGCAAGGGAAAGAGAGGAAGATATAATTAAATCTCATTGGGTAGGGGATGATTTTAAAAAGATATGGATAGATTATTTTTATTTTTTATCAAAAATTGCATATAAATATTCCGATAAGATCATATCTCTTTTTAAATATAACAGCGATCTGCAGATATTATTTGGAGCACCTAAAGAAAAAACTTTTGTAGTTTCAAATGGAGTAGATGTCGATTATTTTTCCAATATAAAAAAAGAAAAAACTGAAAAGTTTGTTGTCGGTTCTATTTTGAGGGTGGTACCCATAAAAGATGTAAAGATGATGATAAAGGCTTTTAAGATCGTTACAAATACTATAAAAAATGCAGAACTATATCTTATAGGTCCCTATGAAGAAGATCAGGATTACTATGAGGAATGCATGGAATTAATAGATGATTTAAAATTAAATTCTCGGATAATCTTTACCGGGAGAGTAAATGTGATGGATTATCTAGGGAAGCTGGATATTTTTTTACTTTCATCTATATCAGAGGGGCAACCCTTATCTATGCTGGAAGCTATGTCAGTTAAGTTACCTATTATAGCTACAGATGTAGGAGACTGTCGAGGTGTATTGACTAGTCATAAAGAGATAGGGTGTGCAGGTGTAATAGTTCCCCCGACATCTTATACAGCAATGGCAACAGAAATCATAGCTCTTTATAAAAATCAAACCAGATTAAAATTATTAGGGGAGAGAGGGTGTGAAATAGTAAATAAATATTATCGAGCAGATCAATTTTTAAATATATATACTAAACTATATGAGGAAGGGTGGGGTTAATATGGCTGGAATAGGTTTTGAGCTAAGAAAATTATTCTACGATGATGATTCTTTTTCAGGGTATATAAAAGCGGTAACATTTTCTACTTTTATCTCAGTAGGACCATTTATAGCAATGGTATTGTCTATAAATATATTGATTTTAGTATCGAAATTAGTTTTTAATAATCCTTCGGAACAACTGTTATTTATAACAACACTGGTGTATAGTTTTATTTTTTCCCAGTTAATAAGCTTCCCATTTCAATTTTTTGTAACCAGGTATATATCTGACAGGTTTTATGAAAAGGAATATAAGAGGGTAAGGCCATCATTTATAGGGATCAGTAAAATAATAATAATATTGTCGTTGATTTTAGGAATAATGTTTTTTGGAATGAAAGAGCTGCCCTTATATTATAAATATCTGTCAATAGGGATACTTATAACTTTATCACTCTTGTGGACCATTACAACTTATATAAGTATACTAAAAGATTATGTATATATATCAAAAATATATTTTTATTCAACTATTTTATCTGTGATAGTATTCTTCATTACGACTAAATACCCCATTATGTTTTATGAACATAGGGTAGCAGGAAATATGCTGGTCTCCTTTTTTATAGGAATCTTGTTTTCGCTGCATATGCTGACAAACTATTTTTTCAGTATATTCAGAGAAGGAGAGGGGGGAGAATATGAGTTCTTGGGATATTTAAAAAATTATTCAAGTTTATTATTTACAGGTTTATTTTATATTTTAGGGACCTGGTCTCATATAATTATAAATTGGTTTTCACCATGGGCTGTTAATATAGGGTATGGCTTTAAAGTAACTTTACACTATGAAAATGCTGTATTTTATTCGTTTTTACTGACAATACCCAGTATTGTATTTTTCGTAGTATTTATTGAAACAAGATTTTTTGATATATATCAAAAATATTATGCACTTACTCTAAAAAATGGAACTTTAGATGACGTAGAAAAAGAGAGAAAAAAAATGCGTAGAAAGTTGTATAAAGAGATATTTTATGCCCTGCAAATACAGATTTTTATTACAATAACAGCGCTTTTATTTTCCAGGTATTTTATTATTTATTATGGCGTACCTGCAGAATTGGTAGAGATATTTAAAATTGTTTCTTTAGGTGCAATAGCGAATATATATATAATAATCCTAATTTCTATTTTCTTTTATTTCAATGCACTAAGAAGTGCACTAAAAGTTACAGGGTTGTTTTGTTTCCTAAATACATTTTTCACTCTAGTTTTTATAAATTTTGGGGAAAAATATATAGGATTTGGCTTTTTCTTGGGATCTGTAATATCAGTATTATATGCTCTGCAGCTTTTTGATAAAGTTATAGACAGGTTGAATTATACAACTTTTTATTCTCAAAATTTTGCACTAAAACATAGTGGGCGATCACTATCAAAAATAATAGGTAAGATGAATCATGGAGTTAGTTTGAGGTGGAAAGAGAGATATCTTAAAGTAGGTTTATCAGTGTCGGTTTTTTTATTGATAATCTTTAGTTATCAAATTTTAAAATAAATTTTGGAAGTGAGATCTTATGAAATATAAAATAACGATAGTTATAGGTGTAATAATATTTATGACAGGTTGTAGTAGTTATGATAAAACAGGATTTAATGGGACTACTAAACGAAACTGGCATTCTATGGGATTTACAGACAAGGAAGGTTATGATATAAGCGGATACAGTGATGAAGGATACAACCGGGAAGGGTATGACAGATATGGTTATGATATAGAGAGTTACGATAAAGATGGATTTGATAAGGATGGATATAACCGGGAAGGATATGACAGAAGAAGATATAGAAAAGACGGATGGAATGATGAAGGGTGGAACAGGGAAGGGCTGAATAGAGACACCGGAACTAAATATGATAGATACGGATGGTCCAGGGATTATAAGAATGAAAAGACAAAAACAAACTATGATGAGTATGGATGGTCATATTTTGGTATAAATAAAAAAACAAAGACCGAATATGATGAAAAAGGATATACAATAGGTGGAATAAATAAAGAAACAGGAACTAAATATAATAAGAATGGGTGGTCTAGAGAGGAGCTGAATAAAGAGACTAAAACAGCATATGATATAGATGGTTACAATATCTATGGATATACAGAAGATGGATATAACAAATATGGTTATAGCAGAGAAGGTTACGATAGAAAAGGATATGATAAAAAAGGCTATGATAAAAAAAATTATAACAGAGAAGGGTATAATAAATATGGTTATGACGAAGATGGCTATAATAGAAAAGGCTATAACAGAAAAGGATATGATAAAAATGGATACGACAGAAACCACTATGATAAATATGGATGGAATGATGAAAAAAATAACAGGTATACAAAGGGGTTATATGATAAAAAAGGCAGAACTTTTGATGAATTTTACAGTAAAATAAGGAGACCGGTAGTCTTTGTTCCTAACTCCGATATATATGTAGGAGGATATGATGAAAATGGATATGACCGCGATGGCTATGATAGAAAAGGCTATAATAATCTTGGGTATAATCGACAAGGATATGATAGTGATGGATACAGCGAAGAAGGTTTAGATAAAGATGGTTTTAACAGAAAAAAAGTATATATAGGTGAAAAATAGAAGACTAGCAATAAAGTTATTAAATAGGTAAAAGGGTTGTGAATTCACAACCCTTTTTTATTTAGTGGAAAAACATTTTGGGATATAGTTAATAGAAAGTTTATCGGTATATGGGTTGGTAGACAGATAGACTTCTACACCGAATACTTCTTTAAAATTTTCTTTGGATAAAACTTCAGCAGGAGTACCGATAGCTATTATATTTCCCTCCTTCAAAAGGATAAGTTTATCACAGTATGTAGCTGCAATATTCATATCATGGATTGCAGAAAACATAGTTATATCTAAAGATTTCATAATATCCATTATCTCTAATTGATATTTAATATCCAAATGATTTGTAGGCTCATCTAAGATAAAGAAATCATTTTCCCCTGCAATGGCTCTGGCAATCATAACTCTTTGTTGTTCTCCTCCAGAAAGACTGAGAAAACTTCTGTTTTCAAAGTGAGATAACCCTACTTTATTCAAAGCATCTTTGGCTATCTTTAGATCTTTTTTTGATGTTGAGGAAAACATGGAAGAATGAGCATATCTTCCCATAAGGACAATATCGATGATGGAGAAATCAAAGTCTCCCCCTGAATGCTGTGTAAGGGTGGATATTTTCGTTGCTAACTCCTTAGAGGAAAAATCATCTATAGAGGTATTGTCGATGAATATACTGCCATTGGTAGGAGTTAGTATATTGTATATATTTTTTAACAGGGTAGATTTACCGCATCCGTTGGGGCCTATAACGCCGACGAATTCCCCTTTTTTTATCTGGAAATTTATATCCTTTAAAATTTTCGTACTATCTATTTCAAAACTTAGGTTTTCAATTTTTAATTTCAAATCTATCCTCCTTTTTTCACTTTTTTTGTTACGAATTACACAAATTTTAGATTTTTTTCTGGATGCAACGTCACGTTGCTTATTTATTAAAATTATAGATACTCTTTTTCATGATCCATAAAAAGAATGGTGCTCCTAAAAACGATGTAACAATCCCTACTGGAAGTTCATTGGGAGACATCACTACCCTGGAAAAGGTATCGGCCAGAGTAAGAAAAAAACCACCTAAAAATATAGATACCGGGATAAGAACTCTATGTTTAGAACTTGTTAATTTTCTTGAAATATGGGGGATAATAAGACCAATAAATCCTATTACGCCACTTATGGAAACTAATATCCCTGTGAGGAGGGTAGATGTAAGAATAATTATAATTCTTATCTTATTGGTGTTGACACCTAAAATCTTGGAACTTTCCTCTCCTAAAAGAAGAATATCCAATTCACGATTAAAAAACATAGTTATTCCAAAGACAATTAGGAGTAAGACAGTTAAAATATAGATAGATGACCATTTAGCTCCACTCAAACTACCAACAATCCAAAAGAGTGCTGTATACAGATCTCCATTTTGGGCAGAGAAAGTTATAAAAGTAGTGATAGACGAAAACATAGAGGAGATAGCGATACCTGTAAGAACCAGTTTGGTAGAACTATAATTACCACCTATGTTAGCAATCCTAAAAACCAAGACCGCAGCTGTTACAGCACCTAGAAATGCCATAAATGGAGTACCTAAACCACCAATATTGATACCTATAATAAGGGATAAAACTGCACCTGTAGAAGCTCCACTGGAAACTCCTAAGATATATGGGTCAGCCAGAGAATTCTTTGTAAGGGCCTGCATGAGAACTCCAACCAAGGATAATCCTCCTCCTACTAGGAACGCCAAGAATATACGAGGTAATCGAAGTTTTAATAAGATTGTTTCTAAATTTTGATTCCAAGTGACATCGAAAAAATTGTGAGTTGTAATGGAATTGATAAGAATTTTTAGTGTAATCAAGGGATTTACCTTTATGACACCGCTGGATAAGGCGAAGATTATGGTTAAAATTCCTAAAAGTAGGAAAAGAAGAAAAGTTTTTAATTTCATGGGAGGTGCTCCTTTTTTATAATATTATACTAATATTAAGATAGATTCATAAAAATGTCTAGAAATTCTTTTTCAATAACTCCTTAATCTTAATCTGTCACCTTCTTTTAGTTTTTTTTAACCATACCTTAGTGTTGTTTTAATAATTGACATAAAATATAAATAACATACTAAATATATATGATTAATTTTCTTTAATAAAAGTTTAATATCTTGACATTTTTTTATGGAATTTGTAAACTAAGAACGAAGAGAATTATAATGGGGAAACTAGTGCGAATCTAGTACAGCCTTCACTACTGTAAAAGTGGACGAAACTATCATTAACCACTGGGAATTATTTTCTGGGAAGGGATGGGAGTAGGAGGAAACTAAGTCAGGATACCTAATCTGGAAAAGGAGAGAAAGAGATGATAAAAAGAGCAGGGGTTTTAGCCCTAATTTTAGCGTGTACAGTTTATGCTAATGATTTAAATGAGGATCAGTTTTTTGAAGAGAGCGGAGTAATAAGATTAGAGGAAACAACTATATCCGGAGACGGGTTTGAGAATACAATAAGGGACACACCTAAAAATATTACCATAGTTACTGCACAGGATATTAAAGAAAGCGGAGCTAAAAATGTAGTAGAAGCTGTAAAATCAGTTCCCGGAGTAAAAGTAAGTGAAGGTACAGGGAAAGCAGGAGTAATCGATATCCGTGGACAGGGAGCAACTGCAGTACAAAATACAGCTATTATTGTTGATGGTATAAAGATGAATAATATGGATATGTCTGGGTTTAATCTATATAATATTCCTATTGAAACTGTAGAGAAGATAGAGATAATCCCAAGTGGGGCATCTGTAATCTACGGAGATAATACTGCTGGAGGAGCTGTAGTAATTACTACTAAGCAAGGAAAAGCTAAAGACTATATGACTCTTCAAACAGAAGCAGGTTCATATAATCAACTAGATTCAGGTTTTGGATTTGGAACTACAGCAGGAAAGTTTAAAATTTTTGGAAATGCTGCTAGAAAAAATACAGACGGATACAGGGAAAATGGATTCTTAAAATCTGATGATGTAATGATAGGAACAAAATATCAGATAAATGATGCCAATTCTTTAACATTAAAATATGACTATCATAAGGATTATATGGGATTTCCTGGGTCGTTAAATGAAGATGAGGTAAAAGAAAATCCAAAACAAACAAATTCATCTGATGACTGGGGGAAAAATGAAACTCATAGATTTGATTTAGGATATAATTATAAGAAGGATAATTTAGAAATAACTAATAATATGAATTATTATATCAAAAATTATAATTCTTTTTATGGATTTGATAATGATACAGCTAATATCTCGAATTATTTTAAATTAAAATATAATACAGATAAAAATAAATTTATAACTGGTTTTGATATTTCTAGTGGAAAACTTGAAGAAAATGCTTATTGGAATCCTCCTTCTTCTTGGACTAAAAAAGAAAGCTATGGTTTATTTATTCATGATACGTATAGTATCACTAATAAACTAGACTTAATTGCAGGAGGAAGGTATCAATATACTGAATTTGATTATAATGGAATTACTACAGAGGATGAAAATTATAATAACTATGCTCATGAATTAGCTTTAAATTATAAATATTCTGATACAGGTTCAACATTTGTTTCTTGGAGTACAGATTTTAGAACTCCTGCAACAGATGAATTAACATATACAAATCCGAATAAAAATTTTAAGCCTCAAACAGGACAAAATTTAGAAATTGGAGTAAAGGATTATATTTGGGATACTTATATTAGTTCTTCACTGTTTTATAAAAGAGTAGAAAATGAAATTTATCTTGATGCGAGTGATAAATCAGGAGGTTACTATGGATCAAATGTAAACTATGAGGATCCAAATAAAAAAATTGGGTTTGAGTTATTGGCTGAAAAAAAATTCATGAAAAAATTAACTTTAACTACATCTTACTCATACTTACAGTCAGAGATTGACGGGGGAGAAGATAAGGGGAATAAAACTCCGGGAGTATCTGAAAATAAGTTCTCTTTAGGAGCCAAGTATGATTTTACAGAAAAATTAAAATCTAATTTAATATTAAACTATGTGGGAGAAGCATACGCTCACGGAGATTTTGCAAATGAACAGGAAAAAATAGATGCTCATCTAACGTTAGATTTAAATATGTCATATAAAATAAATGATTCCTTTGATATCTACGGGGGAATCAAAAACCTAACCAATGAAGAGTATTATGAATATGCGGGGCACAAGTCAACAACAGGATATTATTACTATCCAGCACCGGAAAGACAATACTATGTAGGGTTCAGATATACAATGTAATATAAAAACCTCAGAAATTTATTTTCTGGGGTTTTATCTATTTACCCTTTCAAAGTATATAAATCATAGATTAGGAGTAGAAGAGATAAAAGTTTATGAAAATTAAAAATAAAAAAGTTTGACAAAATAAAAATTAAATTATATATTAATTGTAATAAAATTTAAAGAGGAGATAGAGATGATTAGATTTACTTGGTGGTGGAAAAGCGATAACTCAACAAATAAAATAGCTTTGACACGTGGACCAGGTTTAGGTAATAAATCAATCTATTAATTTTGATATATATAATTTAATTTTTTTAAAATTAACAGCCTGTTCACTATGAGCAGGTTTTTTTGTTATATTTTTCTAAGGGAAAGCCTATTCATAATGAGTGGGCTTTTTTTTATATAAATTTATAGATGAATCAGGTAAAAAAGTTAAAAAAGGAGGGACAAGATGGAGAAGAAAAGGCAGATGAAAGTTTATACAAAGGTAGTAGCAGGAGACACTGAAACACCGGTAACTATCTTTAAAAAGTACGTAGGAGACAGGGTGGGGCTGCTCCTAGAAAGCAGGGACAATGAAAAAGGCAGGTATTCATTTATAGCTAAAAATCCATTTAGAAGATTGAAAAGTTTTGGAAGTGAATATGAGTTAGATGGTGAAAGGATAAAAAAAGATGGAAAGAAGTTTATGGAAATTGTAGAGGGATATATAAAAGAATATTCTTTAGAGGGTAAGGAAGGGATATATATCGGAGGAGCCTACGGGACCATAGGATACGATATGATCAGAGAATACGAAAAAATATTGGATAAAAATCCGGATAATATTGGAACCCCAGATTCAGATCTGATGTTTTTTAAAGAGGGGATTGTATTTGATCACTTTCATCAGCATCTGATATTTACAGTAATAGAGACTTTGGATAGAGAGGGGAAGTTAAAAGCAGATATTAAATTTATAGAGATGGAAAAAATATTAGGAAATAGTATAGATGTGAAATTAGAACCTAAAAAAGAGAGGACAACTGAGGGGGAGTTAAAAGGTAATATCACAAAGGAAGAGTTTATGAAAAATGTAGAGAAAGCACAAAAATATATCTATGAAGGGGATATATTTCAGGTGGTTTTGTCCCAGAGGTGGGAGATGGAAACAAAGGAAAAACCATTTGACCTATACAGAAAATTGAGGATTACAAACCCGTCGCCATATTTATTTTATATAAACTTTGGAGATTATCAGGTAGCCGGAAGTTCCCCTGAGATGTTGGTAGAAGTAAAGGAAGGTAAGATCTATACCTGCCCAATAGCAGGGACAAGGAGAAGAGGGGAAAATCTGGAAGAGGATAGAATTTTGGCAGAAGATCTAATAAATGACGAAAAGGAAGTGGCAGAACATGTGATGTTGGTGGATCTGGCCCGGAATGATGTGGGGAAAGTTTCAAAGATAGACAGTGTAGAAGTAACTCAATTTATGAAGGTACAAAATTATTCTCATGTGATGCACCTGGTTTCATTAGTTGAGGGGGAGAAAAAAGAGGAAGAAACAAACTTTTCTGTACTCTCTTCTATCCTGCCGGCAGGAACATTATCAGGTGCTCCAAAGGTAAGAGCTATGGAGATAATAGAGGAATTAGAAAAAGACAGAAGGGGAATATATGGAGGAGCAGTGGGATATTTTTCCTATGGAGGAAATATGGATACCTGTATAGCCATCAGGACTATGGTTATCAAAAATGAAAAGGTATATTTGCAGGCAGGGGCAGGTATTACAGGAGATTCTATTCCGGAGAATGAATATGAGGAGTGCAGAAATAAGATAAGAGCTTTGGTAGCAGCACTTAATAGATAAGAGGAGGGATTTATGATAATTTTAATAGATAATTACGATTCATTTACATATAACCTATACCAGTATTTAGGAAGGTTTGAAAAGGATATAAGAGTTTTTAGAAATGATGAGATAAGCGTGGAGGAGATAGAGGGGCTAAACCCAGATAAGATAGTTATATCCCCGGGGCCTAAAACTCCTAAGGAAGCAGGGATATGTATAGAACTTATAAAAAAGTTGTATAAAAAATATTCTATCCTGGGGATATGCCTGGGACACCAGGCTATAGGAGAAGCATTTGGAGGAACGATATCCTATGCCAAGGAGACATTTCATGGAAAAGCTTCTAAGATTATTCATTCTGAAGATGGAATATTTGGTGATATAACCCAAAACACACAGGTAGCGCGGTATCACTCCCTGGCTATTATAGAAGAAACATTAAATAAGGAGTTGGAGATAACAGCTAGAACTGATGATGGGGAGATAATGGCTGTAAGGCATAAAAAATATGAAGTTATAGGATTACAATTTCACCCTGAATCTATTTATACCCCTGAAGGGATGAAGATGATAGAAAATTTTGTTGTAGGAGGAAGTGTATGATCAAAGTTATGGATAAATTAATCGATGGTGAAAACCTTACAGAATCACAGATGACCTATGCAATGACAGAAATAATGGAAGGCAGAGTCAGTGAAGTTCATATAGCCAGTTTTTTAACAGCTCTAAGGGTAAAGGGAGAAACACCGGAAGAGATAAGTGGCGGAGCTAAGGTTATGAGGGAGAAAGCGATGCCGATAGAGTTAGGAGATAGATATACTGTGGATACCTGTGGGACAGGGGGAGATGGTGCAGATACATATAATATCTCTACAGCATCTGCATTTGTAGTAGCTGCTGGAGGAGCGGCAGTAGTAAAACACGGTAACAGATCGGTATCCAGTCAATGTGGAAGTGCAGATGTATTGGAAACTTTGGGTATAAATATAAACATAAGTTTAAAAAGGATAAAAGAGTGTATAGAAAAGATAGATATTGGATTCTTATATGCTCCTGCCTTTCATAGCTCTATGAAATATGCAGCAGCAGTTAGAAAAGAGCTGGGGTTTAGGACAATATTCAATATGCTGGGACCCCTTACAAATCCTGCTAAAGCTAATGGACAGGTATTGGGAGTATTCCATGAAAATTTAACCGAACTTATGGCAGAGTCTATGAAAAAAATAGGAACTGAACATGTATTGGTTGTTCATGGGATGGATGGAATGGACGAAATAACAATAACCGATAAAACTAAAATAAGTGAATTAAAGGATGGAAAAATTAACACCTACTATATAGAACCAGAGGATTTTGGGATAGAAAAAAGTCTTAAAGAGGAGTTAGAAGGGGGAACTCCTAAAAAGAATGCAGAGATAGTAAGGGGGATATTTAAAGGCAGTATTGGAGGAGCCAAAAAAGACATATTGATTTTAAATAGTGGAGCAGCTCTCTATGTAGGAAAAAAAGCATCATCTATTCAAGAGGGAGTAGAGATGGCGAGAGAGATAATAGAAAGCGGAAAGGCTCTTACTAAATTAGATGAATTAATAGAAATGACGAATAGATAAAAGGACGGTGAGATATGATCTTAGACAAGATAGTAGAAAAAAAGAAGATGAGGTTGAAAGAATTAAATTTGGATATAAAACTACTAAAGGAAAAAGCCGAGACGGAAAAATCTAGACCTAGTTTTATAGATGCACTAAAAAAAGAAGGATTATCTATAATTGGGGAAGTGAAAAGAGCATCTCCATCTAAGGGATTGATAAAAGAAAAGTTTTATCCATTGGAGCTAGCTGCGGAATATGAAAAATGTGTAGAAGCAATATCTGTACTGACAGAGGAAAGTTTTTTCTTGGGAAACCCAGAATATTTAGAGAAAATAGCAGCTAAGGTAGGAATTCCAGCCTTGAGGAAAGATTTTATAATAGACGAAGTTCAGATATATGAGGCAAAAATATTAGGAGCTTCAGCAATACTTTTAATAACAGCAATTTTAGATGAAAAGACATTGAAAAAATTTATACAGGTAGTTAAAACATTAGGAATGGATGCCCTGGTAGAGGTACATACAAAGGAGGAGGTTGAAAGAGCTATCATTGCAGGGGCAGAGATAATAGGGATAAATAATAGGGATTTAAAAACATTTAATGTGGATCTGAATACAACGGTAGAGCTGGCAAAATTAATCCCAAAAGATAAGGTGATAGTATCTGAAAGTGGAATAAAAGATGAGCTAGATATAAAAAAGTTGACTACAGCCGGGATAGACGGAGTTTTGGTAGGAGAAGTGTTTATGAGGTGTGATGATATAGGAAAATTAGCAGGAGAATTTAAAGGCGTAGCAAGGGGAAAAAGATGACAAAAATAAAAATATGTGGGTTACGAAGGGTGGAAGATATAGAGATGGTGAATAAAAATCTACCTGATTATGTGGGATTTGTTTTTGCTGAGAGTAGAAGAAAAGTAACTGAAGAGAAGGTTAAAGAATTAATAGATCGATTGGATAAAAGGATAAAAACTGTAGGAGTATTTGTAGATGAAAAAAGTGAAAATGTAGAAAAAATAGCGAGATATTGTGGCTTGGATATACTTCAATTTCACGGAGAGGAAACGGCAGAGTATTGTGATCAATTCAAATCTCGGTATGAAATTTGGAAAGCATTTTCAGTAAGGGATAGGGGGATAAAAAATAGGATTTCAGAGTATAAAAACTATACAGATGTTTGTCTTTTAGATGCCTATGATAAAGGAGTCAGAGGCGGAAATGGGAAGGTTTTTAATTGGAATTTGATTGAAGGAATCAATGAAAAATATAAAATTGCTCTGGCCGGTGGGATAACTTCTAAAAATATATTAGAAGCTGTAAAAAAGGTAGATCCTTATATTATAGATTTAAGTTCAGGTGTAGAAACAGATGGATTTAAGGATGAGGAAAAAATAAAAGAAATTATAAAAAAAATAAGAAGAGGTGGAGAAGATGGATAGAAAATTTGGAAAATTTGGTGGTCAATATGTAGCTGAAACATTGATGAATCCATTGAAAAAATTAGAGTCAGCCTATAAAGAGGCAAAGAATGATTTGGAATTTATGAAAGAATACAGGTACTATCTGAAGAAATATGTAGGGCGTGAAACACCATTATTTTATGCTGAAAAGATGAGTGAAAAACTAGGGGGAGCAAAGATATACTTGAAAAGAGAGGACCTGAATCACACTGGGGCTCATAAGATAAATAATGTATTGGGGCAGATCTTACTGGCTAAAAGGATGGGGAAAAAGAAAGTGATTGCTGAAACGGGAGCAGGGCAGCATGGGGTAGCAACAGCTACAGGAGCAGCACTGTTTGGGATGGAATGTGAAGTTTTCATGGGTGTTGAAGATATGGAAAGACAGAAGATAAATGTTTTTAAGATGGAGCTGCTGGGAGCAAAGGTGACAGGTGTATCATCTGGAACAGGAACCCTCAAAGATGCAACCAATGAAGCTATAAGAAAATGGGTTCAGAGGGTAGAGGATACATTTTATGTGATTGGATCAGTAGTTGGACCCCATCCATATCCAACTATGGTAAGAGATTTTCAAAAGGTAATAGGAGAGGAAACTAAATCACAGATAATAAAAGCTGAAGGTAGGTTACCAGATGCAATAATTGCCTGTGTAGGGGGAGGTTCCAATGCAATGGGGATGTTTTACGATTTTATAAAGGATGAAAAGGTGGCACTCTATGGAGTGGAAGCAGCGGGGTATGGGATAGGAACAGGGCAGCATGCAGCAGCATTTTGCGGGAGTGTAGGAGTGATACATGGGATGAAAACTTATATGCTCTGTGATGAGGATGGAAATATAACACCGGCACATTCTATATCAGCTGGACTGGATTATCCGGGAGTAGGACCGGAACATGCCCATCTCCACGATATAAAAAGGGTGAAATATGAATCGGTGACAGATGATGAAGCTTTGGAAGGGTTTAAACTGTTAACCAGACAGGAGGGGATAATGCCGGCTCTTGAAAGTTCCCATGCCATAGCTTATGCAGGGAAATTAGCTCCTAAGATGAAAAAAGATCAAATATTAGTAATAAATATATCGGGCCGGGGGGATAAAGATATCCATACAGTGGCTGAATACTTAGGAGGGGAATAAAAATATGAACAGGATAGAGAAAAAATTTAAAGAATTAGGAGAAAAAAAAGCATTAATAACATATATAACAGCTGGAGATCCTGCCTTAGATAAAACAGAAGAGTTGATCTATGCTATGGAAAGGGGAGGAGCCGACATAATAGAGTTAGGAATACCATATTCAGACCCTATAGCTGACGGGCCTGTTATCCAGGCAGCCGGTAAAAGAGCTCTAGAGAATGGAACCAGGTTATTTAAAGTATTTGACATTGTTAAAAATACTCGGAGAAAAACAGAGATCCCCTTGGTATTTTTAATCTATTTCAATACTATTTTGAGTCATGGTATAGAAAAGTTTATAAAAAAATGTCAGGAAGCTGGGGTAGACGGACTCATAATACCCGATCTTCCCCTAGAGGAAAGGGAAGAAGTCAGAGAATTAATGGAAGTTAGCGGGGTAGATTTAATACCATTAGTCGCTCCTAACTCCAGGGAGAGACTGGGGGATATAATTAATCAGGGAGGAAGCGGATTTGTCTACTGCATATCATCTTTTGGTGTAACAGGAGTAAGGGATAAATTTGATGTAGATTTAAAAAGTTTTCTGGAAGAAGTGAGGACAGAGACAAATTTACCTTTGGCAGTTGGTTTTGGGGTATCTACTAGAGAACATGTAGAGAAGATACACAGGATAGCAGATGGAGCCATAGTCGGATCAGCTATTGTAAAATTAGCTCATGAAACTAATGGGGATCCAAAAGTAATAGAGGGGAAAGTCAAGGAATTAAAAGGCAGTGGAAGGGATAGAAGGGTATAGATACAGAGCCATGATAAAAATAAATAAAAAATGTTTGACAAAGAGAAGCAATAGGAGTATCATTATATAAAATAAATTTTAGGGAGGTAAATCAGATGGTGATGAAAGGCTTTAGATATTGGTATGAATTGAAAAGCAATCAAATTTCATAACCAACAGGTTTATTAAACTTAAGACAATTTGTCAAAATAAATTTTTTAATTGTAGACCTATATTTTAAATATAGGTCTTTTTATTAGGAAAATTGTAAGCCTGTTCTATTTGGAACAGGTTTTTTTATTTTATAGAATAACTAAAACTTAGATACATTAGGAGGAAAATGATGATAATTAAACTAAAAAAAGGTGCCACAGATGATCAAGTGAACCACATTGTAGAAGTATTTGAAAACCTTGGAATGGAGATAAAGGGGATATCAGGAAAGGAATATGGAATTCTAGGAATAATAGGAGATACATCAAAACTAAGTATAAGAGATATGGAAGCATTAGAAGGAGTAGACAAGGTGACGAGAATACAAGAACCATTTAAGAAAGCTAATAGAAAGATGCAAGAAGAATGTACAATAATAGATGTAAACGGGATAAAAATAGGCAGGGGAAACTTTACCATTATGTCTGGACCTTGTTCGGTGGAATCAAGGGATCAAATTTTAGAAGTAGCAAAATCAGTAAAAAAATCAGGAGCTCAAATTTTACGTGGAGGCGCATACAAGCCGAGAACTTCTCCATATGCTTTCCAAGGAATGGAATTAGAGGGATTAGAGTTATTAAAAGAAGCAAGAAAAGAAACTGGGATGCCAATAGTAACTGAAATTATGTCGGTAGACTTGGTGGAAAAATTTGCTGAAGAAGTAGATATAATTCAAGTAGGAGCTAGAAATATGCAAAACTTTGACTTGTTAAAAGCACTAGGGAAGATAGATAAACCTATTTTATTAAAAAGAGGGTTATCGGCTACCATCGAAGAATGGTTGATGTCTGCTGAATATATAATGGCAGGAGGAAATGAAAAAGTAATCCTATGTGAAAGAGGGATTAGAACATATGAAAAATACACAAGAAATACATTGGATCTAAGTGCAGTATTAGCGGTAAAAAAATTGAGCCATCTGCCGGTAATTGTAGATCCAAGTCATGCTACAGGAAAAAGATGGATGGTAAAAAAATTGGCTATGGCAGCAGCAGCAGTAGGAGCAGATGGATTGATGGTAGAGGTACACAATGATCCTGAAAATGCTCTATGTGACGGGGCACAATCACTTAGACCAGAGCAATTTGAAGATTTAGTAAAGGATGTAAGTAAAATACTAGAGGTAGTTGGGAAAAAAATGTAATTACTTTCCCCTTTAACCTTCCCTTTAATTTATAGATTTTAAATATCTGAGAGGGGGAAGCAGAAGTATGAGAAGAATTTGAAAAAAGGGGGATGTTATGCAGCAGAAAAAAACATTAAGTATAGTGGGGCTAGGGCTTATAGGCGGGTGTTATGCTAAAACATTGAGAGATGAATTTGACACCATCTATGGGATAGACCTGGATGAGAAAGCTCTCTCCTATGCAGAGTCTGAAGGGATAATAGATAGGGGATTTATGGATTCTAAAATCCCTCTATCTGAAAGTGACATGGTAGTAATTTGTCTCTATCCCGATCTAGTAGAAGAGTTTATAGAAAAAAATATTGATAACTTTAAACCTAATGCAGTTATTACAGATGCAGTAGGAGTGAAGGGGGATATGATAGATAGAATAATAGGAAATCTTCCATCAAATATAGATTTTATAGGAGCTCATCCTATGGCAGGAAGGGAAGTAAAAGGGGTATGGAACTCCAGTGAAAAAATATTTAATGGAGCTAACTTTATAATAACTCCCCATCCTCTGAATAATAATAAAAATTTAGATCTCATAGAAAAATTGGCATATAAGATGGGGTTTAAGAGGGTTTCTCGGATAACTCCTAGAAAACATGATGAAATAATATCTTTTACCAGTCAATTAACCCATGCCATAGCAGTTGCTTTGGTTAATTCAGATGAAAAAAACTTTGATACTAATGTATTTATAGGCGATTCATATCGGGATCTTACCCGTATAGCCATGATAAATGGAGAACTATGGGATAAATTGTTTATGGGAAACAAGGATAATCTCATAAAAAAAATTGAGAAATTTGAGGAGAGTTTAGATATAATAAAGAATTCTTTAAAGGAAGGAGACAGTGAATCTCTCAAAGAAGAGTTCAGGAAATCTACCGTTAGGAGAAAGGAGATATCTTAAAGATGGAAAAATTACACATAAATTTAGATGAGAAATCCTATGATATTTTTATAGAGAGGGGAATATTTGAAGAGGTAGGAAAATATATATCAAAAATCTATAAAAAGAAAAAAATAGTTGTAGTAACCGATACAAATGTAGACAGCCTCTACGGAGATAAAATATTAAAAAACTTAGAAAATTCAGGTTATACACCTGTAAAGGTAGTCTTTGATGCAGGGGAAGAAAATAAAAATTTTGATACCCTCACTGAGGTATATGAAAAAATGATTGATTCAGGAATAAAAAGAGGAGATCTGCTTATAGCTTTTGGTGGTGGAGTTGTAGGAGATTTAGCAGGATTTGCAGCATCTACAATATATAGAGGGATGGATTTTATCCAAATACCAACGACACTATTAGCTCAGGTAGACAGTAGTGTAGGAGGAAAAGTTGCTGTAGATACAACCAGAGGTAAAAATTTAGTCGGGAGTTTTTATCAGCCTAAGATGGTAATAATCGATCCGGAACTCCTAAAAACATTAGATGAAAGGGAAGTAAGGAGCGGAATGGCTGAGGTAATAAAATACGGAGCCATCTATGACAATAAATTTTTTAATTATCTATTAGAGAAAAAAGATCTAAAGAGTTCTATGGGAGATATAGAAAAAATTATCAAAAGGTGTTGTGAGATAAAAGCTCAAATTGTAGAGATAGATGAGTTAGATCTTGGACTACGTATGATATTAAACTTTGGTCATACTCTGGGTCATGCTATTGAAAAATATTATGATTATACAAAATATACCCACGGAGAGGCAATCTCTATAGGGATGTATGAGATTACTATATTGGGGGAAAAATTAGGGATAACTAAAAAAGGTGAATCAGAAAAAATGAAGGAAATTTTGAAAAAATATGAACTTCCTATAGAGGATAAAGTTAATTTAGGAGACCTCATAGAAATTATGAAAAGTGATAAAAAAAATATATCAGGGATATTAAATTTTATATTTTTATCTGAAATAGGTAAGGTAGAGGTAAAGAAGGTCGCAGAGGAAGAGATAGCCAATAAATTATTTAAATAAAAAATAAAGGGTTGTAAAAAAACTAAATTGTGCTTGTCTGGATGCAGCGTCACGTTGCTTTTATAAATAGTAATTTTGCAGGGTAGGAGGGTAGAAATGAAGGTTAGAATAATTCCAAATGAATTAAAGGGAGATGTGGTGATACCACCATCTAAAAGTCTAGCACATAGAGCTATAATTGCAGGTTCATTAGCAGAGGGGAAAAGCGTAATAACAAATCTTAATTTTTCAAATGATATAAGGGTAACAACTCAGGCTATGAAAGATCTAGGTGTAAATATAGAAGTATTTGAAGATTATGAAATTATTACAGGATCTAAAAATCTAAAGAGGGTTAATAGGGTTATAAATTGCGGAGAATCAGGGTCTACAATTAGATTTATGATACCTATATCTCTATTGGCAGATGGGGAAGTAACATTTGTAGGAGAAGGAAGACTAACTACCAGACCACTCAATGTATTTCATGAAATTTTTGATAAACAGAAAATAAAATATAGTCGAGGTGTAGAAGAGCTTCCATTAACTATTGATGGGAAATTAAAATCAGGAAAATTTGAGGTAAGGGGAGATATAAGTTCGCAATTTATAACAGGACTACTCTACACATTACCAAAATTAGATGGGGATTCTGAAATAATTATAACTACTAATCTAGAGTCTAAAGGATATATAGATCTGACTTTAGATATTTTAGACAAATTCGGCGTTAAAATAATCAATGAAAATTATGAAAGATTTGTTGTTCCTGGAAACCAAGGTTACAGGGCACATGATTATAGGGTCGAGGGAGATTTTTCCCAGGTAGCTTTTTGGCTGGTAGCTGGATTTTTAAATGATGGTATCAATTGTCTTGGGATGAATCCTAATTCATTGCAAGGTGACAGGGAAATAATAAAGATATTGAAAGATATGGGTGGCGATCTAATAATAGATGAAGATAGAATTAGTATAGCGGGAAAACAATCGATAGGATCGATAATTGACTTGAGTCAATGCCCGGATTTAGGACCCATAGTAACAGTTTTAGCAAGCCTAAGTGAGGGAACTACCAGGATAATTAATGCTGGAAGATTGAGAATAAAAGAATCTGACAGGATAACTTCTATGACAACAGAACTTAATAAACTAGGAGCTAAGATAGTAGAAACTGAAAATGGAATGGTTATAGAGGGAGTAAAAAACTTAAAAGGTGGAGTAGAAGTAGATGCCTGGAACGATCATAGGGTTGCCATGGCACTAGCAGTAGCCAGCAGCAGGTGTGATGAGCCTATTATCCTCACAGGAGCAGACTCAGTAAAAAAATCATACCCGGATTTTTGGAAAGATTTTGAAAAATTAAACGGGAAGATACAAATAATAGAGGAATAAAAATAAAAAACTCTAATATAGATCAAAGAGGTTAATGGGATTTTTTTATCTATACAATAGAGATTAAAAAAATTAACTGAACAGATAGAAGAAAGGTTGCTTTAGCAATCTTTTTTCTAATCTTAAATGGGAGAAAACCATAAAAGGAAAGGTGGATGAAAATGGGTTCAACTTGGGGAAAAAATATAAAATTATCATTGTTTGGAGAATCTCACGGTGTAGGGATAGGGATTACTATTGATGGGCTGCCGGCAGGGGTAGAGTTAGACCTGGATGCAATAAAGGCAGAGATGCAAAGACGAGCCACAGGTAAAAATGAACTTACAACTGCCAGAAAAGAAGCGGATACTTTTGAGATTTTAAGCGGATATTTTAATGGTTACACTACAGGAGCACCTCTTAGTATATTAATAAGAAATAGAGACCAGCAATCGAGGGATTACAGCAAGATAAAGGATATAGCCAGACCGGCTCATGCTGACTATACCGGTTATAAAAGATATGATGGATACAATGATTACCGTGGAGGAGGTCATTTTTCAGGACGGTTGACGGCTCCCATTGTGTTTGCAGGGGCAGTGGCAAAGCAAATATTGAAGGATAAAGAAATTTATATAGGAACTCATATAAAGAGTATAAAAGATCTTCAAGACAGGGATTTCTGTGAAAGTGATCTAAATACAGAAGTTTTTAAAAAATTAGCTGAGAAGCAGCTTCCATTTTTAGATGAAAACTTAGAAAGCCTCAGCCGGGAAAAAATACTCCAGGCAAAAAGTAAGTGTGACTCTTTAGGAGGAGTGATAGAATGCTCTATTATAGGGATGAAACCTGGAGTAGGAAATCCATTTTTTAACTCCATTGAGAGTCAGTTAGCTGGGCTGATGTATTCTATCCCTGCTGTAAAAGGTGTAGAATTTGGTGCTGGATTTGGAATAACCGAACTATTTGGAAGCGAAGCCAATGACAATATCTATATAGACGGTGATAAAGTAAAAACTAAAACTAATAATAATGGAGGAGTTTTAGGTGGGATTACCAATGGAATGCCTATAAACTTTAAAGTTGCTATAAAACCAACTCCCTCTATATCAAAGGCTCAGGAAACTATAAATATGAAGACCAATGAGGAAACAGAATTTAAGATTATAGGAAGACATGACCCCTGTATAGTTCCAAGGGCTTTAGTGGTAGTAGAAGCAATGACAGCCATAGGAATCTTAGATTTTTTGGTGGTATCTTAGGATGGTGAAGATGAAAAAATTAGATCAATGGAGAGATGAGATAGATAAAATCGATCAAGAGATGGCAGAATTATTTGTAAAAAGAATGAAAGTTGTAGAAGGAATTGCAAGATATAAGCAGAGTACAGGGATGGAAGTACTGGATACAGCCAGGGAAAAAGTAGTAATCGAGGAAAATTCCAAGAGAGTTACAGATGAGAAACTAAAAAAATATTATGTTGAATTTTTAGAAAGTAATATGAAGATATCCAGAAATTTTCAAAAATCTATCCTAGGACTAGATAAGGTAGTTGGATACCAGGGGATACCGGGATCATTTAGTTATTTAGCATTAAAAACTAAATATAAAGATGAACTCCTAAACTCCTATCAAAATTTTGAAGATGTATTTACAGCATTAAAAAATAAGGAGATAGAGGTAGGAGTACTCCCTATTGAAAACTCATATACAGGGGATATCACCGATAACTTTGATCTTATGAAAAAATATAATGCCTACATAATAGATATTATAGAGTTAAAAATAGATCACAATTTATTGGGAGTAAAGGGGGCAAAGTTAAGCGATATTGTGGAGATATATTCCCATGTTCAGGGATTTAAGCAATCCCAGACTTTTTTAAAGGGAAGGGGTTATAAGGAAATACCATATTATAATACAGCTATAAGTGCAAAATATGTAAGTGAAATGAAGGATATAACTAAAGGGGCTATAGGGAGTGCTGAGACGGCCGCGATCTATAATTTGGATATACTGGCAAAAAACATAAATACCCATGAAGATAATACAACTAAATTTATGGTTATTGGAAATAAATTGATTGTAAATAAAGATCATAATAGGGTCATGGCAGCATTTTCCACTTATAATAAATCAGGGGATCTTTCCAGTGTTTTAGGAAAATTCAATAAATACGGGATCAATATGCTGAGCATAAAATCAAGACCTCTTAAAGATTCTCCCTGGGAATATATCTTTTTTGTGGAATTAGAAGGGAACTATGAGACTTTGAAACCTGCCATAGAAAAGATAGAGAAAAAAAGTAAATATTTTGAGGTGATTGGCAGTTATGAAAAATAAATATGCTTTAATTGGAGAGAAATTAGGACATAGTTACTCTCCTGTAATCCATAATATGATCTTTGAAAAAATTGAGGTAGATGGAAAATATTCATTATTAGAGGTACCTCGTAATAATATCTCAGAAGTGGTAAAAAAATTAAGAGGTGAAGAGTTGTCGGGAATTAATATAACTATCCCTTATAAAACAGATATTATAGAATATCTAGATGAAGTTTCCGAAGAAGCTAAACAGATAGGAGCAGTTAATACTGTGATCTCTAAGGATGGGAAGTTAATCGGGTATAATACAGATTACTATGGGTTCAGGATGATAATAACTAAATTAAAATTAGAAATAAAAAATAAAAAAAACTTTATCTGTGGTGCCGGGGGTTCAGCCAGAGCGGTGATTAAATGTCTGGAAGATCTAGGTGGAGAGAATTATTTAGTTACCAGAGATAAAGAAAAAGCCAGGATAAATTTTAAAAGTTTTCAAAATTTAAATATTATCTCTTACAATGAACTACAATCTATATCTGATAAGAATTTAATAGTTAATTGCACACCCTGTGGGATGTATCCCAATATAGAGTGTAGTATATTGGATGAAGAGGAGAAAAAAGAATATTGTGCTGGGATAGACCTTATCTATAACCCTCAGAAGACTAAGTTCCTGGAGGGGTTTGAAGTAGGAGAAAATGGTCTGCTGATGCTGGTAGGACAGGCTGTAAAAGCAGAGGAAATATGGCAGGAAAGAGATATATCTGAAGACGATACACAAGAAATCTATGAAAAGATAAAGGAAATGATCTATAAGAAATAAAAAAGGGGGAGAAGATGGGAATATTAGCCAAAAGGTCAAAAGATAAAAATATTGTAGATACTGTATTTACAATGGTAAAAAAAGCCAGTGATGCTAAAGTTAAGTATGGAGAAGATAATGTAATAGATGTAACAATAGGGGCTCTTTGTGATGAAGATGGCAAATTTACCATTTTTGATTCTGTAAGTGAAGTATATAAAAATTTAGATAAGATGGACATAGCACCCTATGCAGAGTCATTTATTGGAAACAATGATTATCTGAGAGAGGTAAAGTCATGGGTATTAGGTGGACATGAGGAGAAATTCAGTGTAGGAGCTATAGCTACTCCTGGTGGATCCGGATCTGTGAGTTCTACGTTGAAAAATATATTGGACCCGGGAGAAACGCTGCTTATTCCAAATATCGGTTGGGGTCCCTATAAGATAATGGCAAAGGAACATGATTTAAAAATAGAAACCTATGAATTATTCAATGAAAAAGATGAATTTAATATTGAAAGTTTTAGAGAGAAATCATCTGAGATAATGAAATCACAGGGGAAAGTTTTGGCTATAATAAATGACCCATGTCATAATCCTACAGGTTACTCTATGAGTAGATCTGAATGGGAGAGTGTTGTAAAAGTTATGAATGATCTATCTAAAGATGGAAACTATATACTTTTAAATGATATTGCCTATATAGACTATGCTGTGAAAGGATATAAGGAAAGCCGTAAATATATGGAGTGTTTTACAGATTTATCTTCTAAAAATTTGGTTGTATTCTCCTTTAGCTGTTCTAAAACACTTACTAAATATGGTCTTCGTGTAGGAGGAAGCGTTTTTATTTCAAATGAAAAGAAAAATGTAGACGACTATATGAGAGCCAACGAATTTACGTGCCGGGGGATATGGTCAAATATTCCTAAGGGTGGAATGAAATTATTTTCAACTATTCAAAGGGATGAAATCTTAAGAGGTAACTTAACAGAGGAAAGAAATAGTTATGTTAAATTATTAGAAAAAAGATCTAAGATATTTTTAGAGGAAGCTCGTGAAGTAGGTTTAGAAGTTTATCCATATAAGGAAGGTTTTTTTATTACGCTAAAGATAAAAGATGAAAAAATCAAAGAAAGTCTGGAAAAGCTGAATCAGGAAAATATATATCCAATCCAGGTAGCCCATGGGATAAGGATTGCAATATGTGGAAGTCCCAGTAAAAAATTAGATGGCTTAGCTAAAAAAATTAAAAATATTATAGGTTAAAAAAAGAAGTTCTCTATACTGATACCAGTACAGAGAACTTTATTATTATTTAATTTCGTTTAATGTAATCTTTCCTTTTTCCATCTTTTCAACAATAGCTAATGATTCTAGGTGGAATCCCTCTTTTAGAAGATTTTTTCTTCCCTCTTTAAATCCTTTTTCAATAACTATACCTACTCCTACAACATTTGCTTTACCTTGATTTACAATGTCTCTAAGACCTAGGATAGCATTTCCTGCTGATAAAAAATCATCGATGAGGAGAATATTTTCTCCCTCAGTTATAAACTCTTTAGAAACAGTTAAGTTGTAATTAGTTTCCTTTGTAAATGAGTATACAGTGGTAGAGTAAAATTTGTCCATAGTAATGGGTTTATGCTTTTTGGCAAATACCATAGGGACACCTAGTTCTAAAGCGGTGATCATAGCAGGAGCTATTCCAGAAGCTTCGATAGTTAAGACCTTATCTATTTTTTTTCCTTCAAACCTTTTAACGAACTCTTTCCCGACCTGGTTCATGAGTTTAGGATCTATTTGATGATTAACAAATGAATCAACCTTTAAGATTGAGTCTGATAATGCTAATCCGTCTTTTAATATAGTATCGTGTAATATTTTCATAATTAAACCTCCAAAAATGTTTTAAACACCTCATATTGAGTGAAATTATTAAGAAAATATTGATCTTAAAATTACACTCATAGTTAGCTATTTACGGCAGCTAGTAGAAACTTTCTTCCTTATTAAGAAAATATATGAGAATTGATTTTATCTATATTACCATAAGATTCTAAAAAAAGCAATGTGACGTTGCATCCAAACAGGCATAATAAAAAAGCAGCTGACCTAGGCCAGCTGCTAATAGGAGTTCTAATTAATAGATCTCTTTGATATTTTTTGTAGGATGGTTTTCATACTTGATTACTTTACCTTCCCAAGTTCTGATCATAACATAATCAGTTCCACGAGATAACATATATTGAGGCATTAAAGGTGTTTTACCTTGTCCCTTTGGTGCATTAACAATATAAGTTGGAATAGCCATTCCAGAAGTGAATCCTCTCAGATATTCCATGATCTCTAATCCATCATCGATAGATGTATTGAAATGTTCAGTTCCTTGAACATGCTTTGCATGGAAGATATAATAAGGTCTGCATCTGATCTTTAATAATTCTTGATTCATAAGTCTCATTACAAATTTATCGTTATTTATACCGTTTAACAGAACAGCCTGGTTTCCTAAAGGAACTCCGTTGTTTGCTAATTTTTCACATGCAGCCTTAGCTTCAGGAGTGATCTCCTTTGGATGGTTGAAATGTGTATTTAAGTAGATAGGATGATATTTTTTTATCATATTAACTAGATCATCTGTTATCCTTTGGGGCATAGTAACAGGTGTTCTACTACCTAATCTAATAATTTCTACATGAGGGATAGTTCTAAGCTCAGCTAAGATCCACTCTAGCCTAGAATCAGATAGCGCTAAAACATCTCCTCCAGTAAGTAAAACATCTCTAACTTCAGAGTTGCTTCTAATATATTCAATCGATGCCAAAAGATCTTTATCGTGGGTAGCATTGTCGCTCTCACCGATATTTCTTCTTCTTTGACAATGTCTGCAATACATTGCACATTCATTAGTTGTGTTTATAATAAGTCTGTCTGGGTATCTTCTAGTGATAGTTCCAGCAGGATTAGTATGTTCCTCTCCCATAGGATCAGCATCTCCAGAGTTGTTGTCTAATTCAATAGATGCAGGAATACTAAGTAATCTAATAGGATCATATTTATCCTTTGGATCTAATAAACAAGCATAGTATGGTGAAATTGCCCATCTATACTTATCTCCTACACTTTGAATTTCTTTTTTTTCTTCTTCAGTCAAGTCTAAGATCAGATTTAAAGTTTTAACGTCAGTAATTCTATTTGAAAGTTGCCATTTAAAATCATTCCAGTCCTTTTCAGTAGCACCAAAATGCTTTAAAAGGATCGCTTTTGAAATTTCAAATTGTTTCCTTACATCTTTAGTCATACCAGTTGGTATATCCTCTCTTGCTATTAAATAATCGTTTATAGTACCTTTAAGTTCTTTAGCCCTATCTAGGGAAATTTCTCTACCAGTCAAAATATCAGCCTCCTAAAATTTTATATTATGTACATTACATTATACGCATATAGTCATAGTGTGTCAAATTTTAATAAATGAAATAAATGGTAAATATATTTATTTATTGATATTTTATATAATTTCATTGATAAGATTAATAGTTTTGAAGATAAAAAAAAGGAAAAACTAAGAAAAAGAAGAAAATTAATATAGAAAATTTTGATTTAATAGCGATTAATAGGAGGAATTCTAGATGAACAATGAATATTTAATGGAGATAAGGGAAGTATATAAAAGGATAAAGCCTCTAATTGAAGCCAGGATAGACGGGTATAAATCGATTTGGTTTAACGGAAACAATGAAGATGTTTATAAAGAGCTTGCTTTCTGTATTCTGACACCTCAGTCTAAGGCCAGGGGTGCAGAAAAAGCAATAGATGGGATGTTAAATGCCGGAGTGTTTTGGACTGGGATAGAGGATGATTTGATACCGTATCTAAATGTAGTAAGGTTTAAAAACACCAAAGCAAAAAATCTGGTTATCCTCCGTGAATTTATGAAAGATGAGGAGGGAAGGATAGTTACCAAGACACTGGTCGACAAGATCGGCGATGTATTTGAAAAAAGAATTTGGTTGGTAAAAAATATCAAAGGGATAGGGTATAAGGAAGCCAGTCATTTTCTCAGAAACATAGGATTTGGTGATGAGATAGCTATCTTAGACAGGCATATATTAAAAAATATAATGAGGTTAGGAGTGATAGATGAAATCCCTAAAACTATAACTCCTAAAAAATATTTAGAGATAGAGAAGAAAATCGAAAAATATTGCAGGGAGACCGAGATACCTATGGATCATTTTGATCTGTTGTTGTGGTATTTAGAAGCTGGAGAAGTATTTAAATGATGAAAAAAATTAATTTTAAAGCCTCTGTGTAATTGAGTAAACTAAAGTATTGTGATACAATATAAAATGCTTGAATTGTATGTAAGAAACGTTAGATGGAGGAAGAAAAATGACAAAGAAAAAAGCTACAATTATAACATATGGCTGCCAGATGAATGTAAATGAGACAGCTAAGATGAAAAAGTTATTAGAAGGAAATGGATATGAGATGACTGATGACATTCATAATTCAGATGCTGTATTTTTAAATACATGTACTGTAAGGGGTGGAGCAGCAGGAAGAATAGAGGGAAAGTTAGGGAATTTAAAGACTATAAAAAATGCTAGAAAGACTAAGATGATAATAGGAGTAACAGGCTGTGTAGCTCAAGAGGAAAAGGAACATATATTAGAAAGAGCACCTCATGTAGATATAGTTATCGGGAATCAAAATATAGCAAAATTACCGGAGATTATGGAAAAAATACTAAAGGGAGAGGTAGTACATGCAGTATTAACTGACAAAGAAGATGAATTGCCTCCTAGGATAGATGCTAATTTTGGAGATGGGATTTCAGCTTCTGTAGCTATAAACTATGGTTGTAATAATTTTTGTACATACTGTATAGTTCCATATGTAAGGGGTCGTGAAAGATCGGTTCCTATGGAAGACATAGTGAACGATGTGAGAAAATATGTGGAAAAAGGATATAAAGATATCTTATTATTAGGACAAAATGTAAATTCCTATGGAAAAGATTTTGAGAACAGTCATGAAATAAATTTTGCTAAATTGTTGGATGAAATTTGTAAAATAGAGGGAGAATACTGGGTTAGATATGTGTCACCTCATCCAAAGGATCTGACTATGGATGTACTGGAAGTAGCTGCTAGACATCCAGAAAAAATAGCTAGAAATATGCATCTGCCAGTACAGTCAGGATCGACTAATATGTTGAAAGCTATGAATAGAAAGTATACCAAGGAAGATTATTTAACCTTAGTAGACAGAATAAAGACTGCATTGCCGGATATATCTCTTACTACAGATATTATAGTAGGATTTCCTGGAGAGACAGAGGAAGATTTCTTAGATACTATGGATTTAATTAAACAGGTTAAGTATGAAAATGCCTATATGTTTATGTATTCTATAAGAGAGGGAACTCCGGCAGCAACTATGGAAGGTCAAATTTCAGAGGAAGTAAAAAAATCAAGGTTACAAAGATTGATGGACGTCCAAAATGAGAATGCAAAGGAATGCAGTTTGAGTTATGTAGGTAAAACTGTAAAAGTTTTAGTAGAAGGTACCAGTCATAGAAATGAGAAAAAGATGACCGGAAGGATAAGTGCAAATAAAGTAGTTATCTTTGAAGGGGATAGTTCTTTAAAAGGAACCTTTGTGGATGTTAAAATTGTAACAGCAAAAACATGGACTTTATATGGAGAATTAGTATAAACTAGAGGTGAGAGGATGTTGTATATATTAATCTTTGCAATATTAGCAGGATTTATAATAGTGGTTGGAAAAAAATTAAGTTTATATGGAGATACCATAGGAGACTTGATGGGGATAGAAAAATCTTGGATAGGAATAGTTATGTTAGCTGCAGTAACTTCCCTGCCAGAGATGGTTACAAGTATCAGTGCTACCCTTTTAGGAAACCCCCAGATGGCAGTATCAAATATATTCGGGAGTAATTTATTTAATATATTCGTAGTATTTATAGTTGACATATTCGTCTTAAAGTCTACTTCTTTTTCATCTAAGGTAAGCAGTAAAAACTTTATGGCTGGTTTCTGGAGTATAATTTTAACATTGATATTTTTATTGGGATTTTTATTTCCAACAGAGGGAATAAGGAATATCAGTTTATTTTCACTTATGATCTTAGGAGTTTATTTTATAGCTATGAAATCTATCTATATCTATGAACATCAGCAAAATGATGAATTTAGTGAAAAGTTAGAGGAAGAGGTAAAGGAATTTCATGAGATAGAAGAAAGTGGGATCACACTTCCCCAGGCAAAAAAAGGATTTATGATAAATGCATTTTTAGTGGTTATTTTAGGAACAGGACTCAGTTTTATAGGAGATAAAATTGCCAGTACACCATTCTTTGGAATTGAGCTGGGAGAATCTTTTGTGGGACTTATATTAATAGCTCTAGCAACATCTTTACCAGAATTAACTGTAAGTATTGAAGCGATTAAATTGAAGTCATATGATATGGCTGCTGGAAATTTATTGGGAAGTAATATATTTAATATAATGATTATATTTATTACAGACCTATTTTTAAGAGATAACAATATATATCAATCATTGGGTGGATTCCACAAGATGACGGCTATATTTTCTATCTTGATACTTTTAGTATTTATGATGGGTGTTATGTTTGAAAAGAAAAAAAGAAGATATGATACATATATTATTGGATTAGTTTATTTTGTAGCAATGTATATACTATATATAAGAAGGTGATGATGAATTTGGTAGATTTAAGCGGATTACTCCTTTCGGAATTAAGGGAGATAGCTAAAAAATTAAATATAGATAAATCTTATGATTATAAAAAGTTGGAATTGATTGAAAAGATAGGAGAATATATAAGGTCAAGTGAAGGTCATACCATAGCTTGGGGTAAGATCGAAGTATTTGCTGATGGGTATGGTTTTCTTCGTGAAACCAACGTGCAAAAGGATGTATATATATCTTCTACACAGATAAGAAAATTTAAAGTTAGAAATGGTGATATAGTTTTAGGTGAAGCCAGGGTACCGGTGGGAACAGAAAAAAACTATGCTATGAGAAAGATACTTCTAATAAATGGAGATAACTTAGAAAAAGCAGAAAATCGTGTACCATTTGATGAGCTAACTCCTGCATATCCAGATGAAAAGATCATCTTAGGAGGACAGGGAGATGTCTCAGGAAGAGTTATCGATCTGATTGCACCTTTAGGAAAAGGACAGAGAGGTCTTATTGTAGCGCCTCCTAAAGCCGGTAAAACCATGTTAATAAGTAATATTGCTAACAGTATAATAAAGAACAATAAGGGTTTAGAAGTATGGATATTACTCATAGATGAAAGACCTGAAGAAGTAACAGATATAAAGGAAACAGTTTGTGGCGCTAAAGTTTTTTCATCTACCTTTGATGAAGATCCTAAAAACCATATTAAGGTAACTGAGATGGTTTTAGATAAAGCCAAAAGAATATTAGAAGATGGGAAGGATATTGTAATATTGATGGATTCAATAACAAGACTTGCAAGAGCCTATAATATTGTGATACCATCTAGTGGTAAGCTTATATCTGGTGGAATAGATCCAACAGCTCTATATTATCCAAAGAAATTTTTTGGATCAGCAAGAAACATTCGTGGTGGTGGAAGTTTGACCATCTTAGCTACAGCCTTGGTAGATACTGGAAGTCGGATGGATGATGTTATTTTTGAGGAGTTTAAAGGTACTGGAAATATGGATATCCATCTAGACAGAACTTTAGCTGAATTAAGAATATATCCAGCTATCGATATAAAGAGGTCGGGAACAAGAAAAGAGGAGTTATTGATTGAAAGTGATAAACTCTCAACAATCTGGAAAATTCGTAGATATCTTAGTAAACTCAGTTCAGCTGAGGGTTCTAAACAATTAATTGATACTATAAGGAAAACAAAAACTAACGAAGATTTGTTAAACTATTATTCGAAAGGAGAAGCGAAAAATTGAATAAAAAAATGAAGAAGCTTCTCGTAATTTTATTGGTATTTAATATGTTTTTAGCATACAATACTATCAAAAAATTAGAAAAAGAAGTTGTTAATTTAAGCGATTTTACAGATTATTACACTGAATCAGAGGCAGATAACGGTGGTTATCAATTACTCAGTTCGGACTTTAAAGTATATGAAAAGCAGTATACTGTTGTAAGTGAAAAAACACAGGAAGAATCAAAAAAAAGGGCAGAAATAACGTATTATAAGGTGAAATCCGGAGATACATTAGGTGGAATTGCCAATAAATTCGGGCAGTCACAGACTGTCTTAAAATACAACAACCCTAATATGGGAAAGTATTTAAAAATTGGAGAGAAACTTAAAATTACCAGAGGAAATACTATAACTTATAAGGTAGCTAAGGGAGACTCCCTTTCGAAAATAGCCTCAAAGTTTGGGAAAACTGTAAATGAATTAAAAACTACCAATAATTTAACGTCGAATACAGTTCGTCTGAATCAAATGTTAATAATAAATAATCCCAAGGTGGATCTAGCTAGAATTACAAGAACCAAGAAAGGTTTCGATGTATACTGGCCAACAGCATGGAAAGGTGTTACAAGTCCTTATGGTAGAAGATTCCATCCTGTGTTAAAAAGATGGATAGGTCATATGGGAGTGGATTTAAGAGCTCACTATGTAGATGTAAAAGCTTCAGAAAATGGAACAGTTACATATGCAGGATGGATGAGTGGATATGGTAAGATAGTTATTGTTAAACACTCGAAAGGTTATGAAACTAGATATGCACATCTAAATAAGATAAAAGTAAAAAAAGGTCAGAGGGTAAATAGAGGTCAGCTTATTGCAGAAAGTGGAAAAACAGGACGGGTAACAGGTCCACATCTTCACTATGAGATAAGGAAATACGGGACTCCTGTAAATCCAATGAAATATTTTAAATAATCGCTGCCTGAGGGTAGCATTTTGCCGCCTTAGCTCACTAGGTAGAGCAGTACCATGGTAAGGTAGAGGTAGCCGGTTCGACTCCGGCAGGTGGCACCAATGAAAATAATAGTTAGAGTAGAATTTTATTTCTGCTCTTTTTTATTTTGGTAATAAATAAAAAAATCGAGGAAATTAATCCTCGATTTTTAATAGTATAGTAAATTACACCCGTAAAGGAGTCGCAAAAACACTAGTAAATATAAATTATGTCTGTTTGGATGCACGTTACGTTACTGTTATGCCTTTGGAAGCATTACGCTGGCTTCTCCATCGATTACCATCTTCCCCTCTTGATTTGTGCAGGTAGTTCTCAGGGTAGCCCTGTCATTTCGACCCTCTTTAAGATCAATGATTTCTGCTTTAACTTCTAAAGTATCTCCTAAATAAACTGGAGCTAAAAATTTGACGGTCTGTCCTAAATATATAGTTCCTTCACCAGGAAATTTTGTCCCTAAAATAGATGAGATATAAGATACTCCTAACATTCCATGGGCTATTCTCTTTTTAAACATAGTCGTTTTAGCATACTCCTCATCTAAATGAACAGGATTATGATCTGTACTTACCTCTGCAAATTTTTCTACATCCACAGCTTCTACGATCTTATTAAAACTAAAAGAATCTCCGATTTTTAATGATTTTATCATATTGAAACCTCCTATTAAAAGCCGCTTTCCTCCTTTCTCTAGAAGGAGAGCGGGGTATATTTATATTTTCATTACTTTTATATCATCTGCTAAGATTAATTTTGCAGGTGTATTAGCTATAACATCTTCTACAGTATTATGCGGCCCGATCTCTTTTAATAATAACCCATCAGAAGTTACCTCGATAACTGCCATCTCTGTGACAATCAAGTTTACCTGATTAGCAGCAGTTAGGGGCAATGTGCATAGTGGGAAGATCTTTGGCTTTCCCTTTGCAGTATGTTCCATAGAAACTATTACTTTTTTAGCTCCTACAACAAGATCCATAGCTCCTCCCATACCGGGAACCATCTTTCCAGGGATTATCCAGTTAGCAAGGTTACCTTTTTCATCTACCTGTAATGCTCCTAGGACAGTCATATCAACATGTCCCCCACGGATTACAGAAAAAGACATAGCAGAGTCAAAGAATACTGCTCCATCTAAGGTAGTAATTGGCATTCCACCTGCATTGACCAGGTCTTTAATCTCTTCTCCCTCTTTGGGGGCAGGACCTACTCCTAAGAGACCATTTTCTGATTGGAAGATAACATCCATATTCTCTGGAACATAGTTAGCAACTGCAGTAGGAAGACCTATACCAAGGTTAACTACATCTCCATCGTTTAATTCTTGTGCAACTCTCTTAGCAATAATTTCTCTAATTAATTTTTTATCCATTATAATCACTTCCTACTATATGATCTACAAAAATTCTAGGTGTAACAACTTCATTAGGATTGATATTTCCTACTTCTACTATGTTTTCAGCTTCTACTATAACTGTATCAGCAGCAGTAGCCATTATAGGATTAAAATTTCTAGCAGTATTGGCATAGATAATGTTTCCTTTGGTATCAACAGTGTGTCCTAAAAGGATAGCAATATCTGCTCTAAGAGGTTTTTCCAAAAGAAATTGTTTTCCATCTACCTCTATTATTTCTTTCCCATCTGCAACTATAGTACCAAGACCAGTAGGAGTAAGAACGCCTCCTAAACCAGCTCCTCCAGATCTTATTCTCTCAGCTAAAGTTCCCTGGGGAACTAACTCGACCTCGATCTCTTTTTCATTCATCTGTCTGCCAGTTTCCGGGTTTGTACCAATGTGTGATGTGATTACTTTTTTTACCATATTGTTATAGATAAATCTTCCTACACCACTATCTTTTATTCCTGTGTCGTTAGATATGATAGTTAGATTTTTTACACCTTTTTTTATAATAGCATCTACGATAGTATGAGGTGTTCCAGTACCTAAAAACCCTCCTACCATGATGGTCATTCCATCTTCTATTTTAGATACTGCATCTGCAACATCAATTATTTTCTTAGACATAACCTTGTTTCCCCCTTTTTTTATTTTAAGACATTAGATTTATAGAAACATTAAAACCAGTGAAATTATAGCACCGGAGTAAATAAGTACTACCAAACAATAACCCATTATATCTTTAGCACCTAAGCCTGCAATACCAAGAGCAGGAAGAGCCCAAAATGGCTGTATCATGTTTGTCCATGCATCTCCCCAAGCTATTGCCATGGCAGTTTTTGCTGCTGGAATACCAAGAGCAGCACCAGCAGGCATCATTATCGGAGCTTGAACTGCCCATTGGCCTCCACCAGACGGAACAAAGAAATTAACAATCCCAGCACTTAAAAAAGTAAAGAAAGGGAAAGTTGTTTCAGTGGAAATATTAACAAACATGTTTGACATAGCTCCTGCCAAAGAAATTCCTTCGGGTCCTTTTCCAACCATAATACCCATTATTCCAGCGTAGAAAGGAAATTGAAGTATTATTCCTGCGGCACCCTTGGAAGCTTCTTTGATTGCATTTAAAAATCTATGAGGTGTTCCGTGTAAAAGAATTGCTGTAAATAAGAACACAAAATTAACTATGTTTAAGTTTAATGCAAACCCATTTTTCATAAAGTACGAAACAATATAAGTATAGCCCATTATTCCCAAAAGTAAGGAAACAGTTTTACTGTTTTCTATTTTTTCTGCTGGAGTCATATTAGCGAAATTTAGTTTTTCTTCTGGGATCTCTATAAGCAGATCGTTATCTATCGTTATAACATCATCTTTTTTAGGATGCATAGCCCTATTAACAAAGGGTAAAGTGATAAATAGAACGATTAATATAATTAAGTTAGTGGCTGAAAAAATAGTCATAGATGTAGGGATTGCTTCTGTAATAGCTCCTGCTGTTGCACTTTTTAAACCTCCGCCAGATGCTAGTTTTAAAGGTATTGAAGCGGATAAACCTCCATGCCAAACTAAAAATCCAGTATATGCAGAAGCAATTAATAACCGGTAATCTACACCTTTGACTTTTTTAGCAATTTCTTTAGCAAATATAGCCCCAATTACAAGACCAAATCCCCAGTTAATAAATGAAGCTAAGACAGAAACTACAGTAACTCCTACTATGGCCTGAGATGGGTTTTTTAATTTACTGGCCATAAACGATAAGGTTTTTTTAAAAAATGGAGAACTAGCCATAGTATGCCCTGTAACTAATACCAGTGCCATCTGCATGGCAAAAGATAATAAGCTCCAAAATCCATTGGTCCAGTTGTTGATAATAGACATAGGAGATTGTTTAGTAATAGGCATAGCAATTAAAAAAACTATAAATGTTAAGATGGCGCAAAATATAAATGGATCAGGCAGATATTTTTGTATTAATATTACACATAAATTTGTAAATTTTTCAAAGATACTTTTTTGTCTAATAGTTGTTTCTTTAGCTGCGGTTTTATTCATAGAATCTACTCCTTTTAAATTAAAAAATTAATAAAAGATTTCAAATTTCTACGAAAAACTCTAAGTTTTATGGAAAAAGATAGGAAGAACTTACCGGAAAAAAGTAACAAGAAAAAATTCTTGTTACTTAATCTTTATATTTTTTGTTTTCTTTCAAAAGTTCTGGCTAAATTTATTAGCGTAATTCGTAGTTAAACGTTTTTTATTACACCATCTCTCTTTTTACCATCTCTTCTACAATAAATGTTGCTACATCATCTGCGTATTTCCCGGGACCAAAACCAGCATCATAACCTAATTCTTTGGCTAGTTCATGGGAGATTCTAGGACCTCCAGCAATAAGAATAACCTTGTCTCTGATTCCTTCAGCTTCCATCAATTCCACCAGATGAGTCAAGTTTTGAATATGGATATTTTTTTGAGTAACTGTCTGGGAAACTAATAGTGCATCAGCTTTCAATTCAATTGCTTTTTTGATGAACTCCTCATTTTCTACCTGAGATCCTAAGTTATAAGCTTCTATCCCTTTATACCTTTCAAGACCGTAGTGACCAGCATATCCCTTCATATTCATAACAGCATCTATTCCCACTGTATGAGCGTCAGTTCCTGTACTGGCTCCCACGATAACTACATCTCTTTTGATGTTTTCACTGATAAAGTTTTGTACCCCGTACATATCCATAGTTTCGATATCTACTGTTTCTACGTGGATCTCGTCATAATCTACAGTATGGTTCAATGATCCATATACTACATAGAATGAGAAGTGAGTGTCTAAAGCTCCATAATGAGAAACAGCTGGTTCAGATATTCCCATTTTTTTAGCCAGTTCTTTAGCTGCTTCAGCACCTTTTTCATCGGCAGGAACTGGCAGAGTCAAGCTGATCTGTACCTTTCCATCATTCATGGTATCCCCATAAGGTTTTAATTTTTTTAAGTCTAACGTAGTATCAAAACTTTTATCTTCAGTTGAATATAATCCTCCACTCATTATTTGTCACCTCCAGTCATTAGTTCTATAAATGGATTAAAATATGTAGTATCCTTTACAAATACACCGTTTAATCCTTTTCCACCATCAATAGGTCTCTTTATTCCTGCAAATTTACCTTTTTGAAGGGTATCAAACATTCCTGTTGTTTCAATCTCTTTGATTAGGTCTCTACCTTTTTCAAGAACTTCCTTGGCACGATTTACAATCATCCCATCTTTTTTAAATGTTATCTCAGAACCGAAATCTTTCATATTTTTAAAGATATATTGAGCATTATCAATTGCCAGGGCTCTGTCAGACATAAATGGAGTATGGATAGCCTCAGTCATCATTCCCATAAGGTGAAGTCTTTGTCCAGTCATAATAGTTACCATATTGAATAGAGCATCCTGTACATGGCCTTTGAAGATATCTCCAGTCATAAATTTCGTAGGAGGCATATATTTTAATGGTGCCTTTGGAAATATTTCTCTAGCCATTTGAGCCTGGGAAAGTTCCAATAAGAATCCATTTTCTGTATCTGGATGGATCTCAAATGCGTGTCCTAGTCCTTGCTGCTCTTCAGGCAGATTAGCAAGAAGTGCAAATTGTTCATTTATAAATTGAGAAGCAAGGACCGTATGAGCTTCCTCTATGGCATCTGCTGTAGTAAGGTAGTTATCTTCTCCGGTATTGATGATTACTCCTGCAAATCCATTTATTATTCTAGAAAAATATTGATCTACAAATGTTCTCTTCATATTGATATCTCTAAATAAAATTCCATAAAGTGCATCGTTTAACATTACATCAAGTCTTTCAAAGGCTCCCATAGCAGCGATCTCAGGCATACATAGACCAGAGCAATAGTTGCAAAGTCTGATATATCTTCCTAATTCCTCTCCTACTTCATCCAGTGCTTTTCTCATTATTCTAAAGTTTTCCTGGGTAGCTAATGTCCCTCCAAATCCCTCTGTACTAGCTCCAAAAGGTACGTAGTCCAGTAAACTTTGACCTGTACTTCTGATAACAGCTATAATATCTGCCCCTTGCTTGGCAGCTGCTACAGCTTGAGTTACATCTTCATATATATTTCCAGTGGCTACAATAAGATATAAAAGCGGCCCTGTTTTATCTCCAAATCTTTCTAAATAAGACTCTCTGTCCTTTCTGTTGTTTGCAATTTTATCTGTATTTTCACGGGCAATCTTATCTATAGCTAATTTAATTTCAAAAGCATCATGGGTAGATATCTTCCCTAGATTTAACTCTCCTTGAGATACTTTTTCAGCAATCTCCTGGGGAGAAAGGCCTGTTTCTACCATAGCATTTCCGATATAATGAGAAACTCCTAAAGTAAGGTTTCCTTCCTTTTCAATATGTTCTACCACTATGTTTGGCAGTGGTACTTCAAATTTATCGATGCCGTCGATACCAAGTAAACGACAAATTGTTCTCTCTACCGATACAGTAGAGTGGTCATCTATATAAGTTTGTACGTCTATGGCGATATTTCTAGCTGATTTTCTAGCGTCTGCCACTACATCCCAATCTAAGTGTAATTTTGAATCCTGCATATTATTTTACCTCCAAAGCTACCCTTTCCCCCTTGAGATACTCTCTCCTTTAGAAGGATGAGGGATTAGTATAAATTTTTTATTATGTCTTTTAAATTCTCATCGATTCCAATCAAAGCTGCTACATTGAGTGCATCTTTTGGAACTTCAAAGTTAGAATGAATCTTTTCTATGGAATAATCCATATGTTTTTGGATCAGAGAGATTGAATTTTGATTATTTAAGTCAATCTTTCTTTTTAAACTGTCAAAATCTATATTCTTTAATCCTACAACCTGATAATGAGGAGTAGAATCATCGACTACACCATCATAGTGAGTTGCCATGATTGAAAAACTATCAAAGTTTTTCATATAATTGGATAATCCTTTTACAAATTTTTTACCTTCACTTGGGTTGGTCCCCCGAGCAAATTCATCCAGTGCAATAAATCCCTTGTCATAAGTTGTAAGACATCCTGTAATCTCCCTGAGTTTCATTATTTCAGCTCCAAAACTGCTGAGCCCCTTGGAAACATCCTGGATATCATCGGATAAAAACTGTATAAACTTTAATATAGGGATAGTTGCATGATCTGAAAAAACATAAAATCCCATTTGAGCTAGGATCAGATTGAGGGTAAGGGTTTTTAAGATAACGCTTTTCCCTCCCATATTAGCTCCTGTTAAGATAGTATTACCATTTTTTAATAGGATATCTAATTTTTGAAATTCTTGATTTTTAATCTTTAAAGTTTCTAAAATTTCTGGATTAAACATCCCGATAAATTCGATGTGTTCACCTATTTTAGGCCTGTTAGCTCCATATTTTATAGCAAGTTTTGCTTTAGCCAAGGTAAAGTCAATATCTTTAATTTTGTCGATATCTATAAGAATATCGGAAGTATAAGAGACTAATTGTCTGCTTATATCTATTTTGACTTTAGATTCTTCACAATTTTCTAAAACAACAATCTCTCTCCTTTCTTCCTTTAGTTTTATCTGTAGTTCGTTATCTTTAGTTGAAAAGATTAATTTTTCAATTTCTGACTTTTTTTCTCTGACAGCCTTTAATTTTTCTGAATACTCGTTATAGATATGGAAGGTAGGAATTTTTTTTGATCCAGGGTCTAAAATATCTATAATAGGGCTCAGATCAACAAGGTGAAAATCTTTTAAAAGTATATCGTTTGAGATACTTTTAATCTCCATAAAGATCATAGTATTTATCTTTAATTCGAATAACTCAACCTCATCTAAAATTTTTCCTTTTTGAATGTTTAAAACTATATTAGATATATTTTTTAATTTCATAAGGAGAAGTTCTATCTTCTGGATCTCTTTTTTATTCTGCTGACATCTATCTATGAAAAATTCCAAATGGTTGAAAATTTCTTCTAAAATCTCAGCTTTTTCTATAGGAACAATATCTCTTTTTTTTTGGTTACCATATGGAGATATTGTAGTCAGATTATTTGTGAGGTATTCCAACCCAATTTTTTCTCTGTTTTTAAGATCAAGGTATCTCATAATAGTCCTCCTACAACATCTACAACATCTATATCTATAGATGTTTTTAATAATTCACAAAATTTTTCACTCTCAAATGAATATCCGTAAGGGGATGTGGGATTACAGGTCAGATACAGAAGGTTAATACTGTCTAGTACCTCCAGCCTGACTGGTATCATAGATAATTTATGATACATATTAGAATCTATAAAAATCTTTGTTCCATCTTCTATGACGATCGTAAAACTTTTAAACAACTCTCTATTTTGTATGATAGATTCTATCAATCCCTTGGATACAGCACCTCCTAAAACTAAATATTTATGGCTAGGCTTAACTGCATCTACTATCTCCCTATGGGAATTAAGGGAAGTAGGGAGGTCTAAGACCTCTATATTTGATTGGGTATCTATAAATCCAATCCTTCCCGTTTTTAATATCTCTCTGGTTAAATCTGCTATTTTATCAGAACATTTTGGTAACTGTAACATTTTTACATTATGGCTGCTTTCTTCCACTACCCTTGTAAGATCAGGAGAAAAACTAGCTCCAGTAGCCAATATAGAGGCTTCTGAAACTAAATTTCCTGCACTGCCTTTTCGACTCAGTGCACCATCAATGAGGACCAAGTCGCATCCAAAATCTAACATAAGATCCCTCACTTTTATGAGAGCTGAATTGTAGGAGGGACCAGCCACATCAACAAATCCATTGCTTAATGCTCTCATAATTATTATTTCACCCATAGGGGAGGAGATCCCTGTGGCAGCTAAAATTTCCTTGGTTATATCACATTTACAGAGTAAATTTTTAGCTGTAGCAACCAGGCTGCCCTTCTCCACATAGATTTTAGGTTTATGTGTGTTAGTTACTCTGTCACAGTCTTCACCATCACGTCCAATAGAAGTGAGGCCGATAACTTTGGTCCCCTTTAAATTTTTTAATATATAATTTAAAGTGGTAGTTTTCCCTGAGTTTTTTTCCATCCCTATAATAGATATACTATTATAGGGGAGTAGGGAAGCAATCATCTTCTTAGTGTTCATTTCTGATGTGTCTGTCAAGTACCTTAGGCTCAATAGCTAGCTGTTTACCATCTAATAGTTTAGCTATTCCAAGGTGTTGTCTTTCTTCTTGACAATGCTTGCAGTCACATTTATCTTCATATGGTTTTGGTTCTGTATATGTTGTGATAACTCCTTCAAAGTTTCTAAGAACTACTCTTTTTGGACTTTGAGAGATGATATATTGCGGCATAACCGGAGTCTTACCTCCACCACCAGGAGCGTCTACAACAAATGTTGGGATAGCATATCCAGATGTATGTCCACGAAGACCTTCGATGATCTCGATTCCTTTAGATACAGGAGTTCTGAAGTGTTCTAATCCTACTGAAAGGTCACACTGATAGATGTAGTAAGGTCTTACTCTTATAGCTACCAGGTCCTGTACTAACTCTTTCATGATATGAGTACAGTCATTTATTCCTCTAAGTAAAACAGATTGATTTCCTAATGGGATTCCTGCATCAGCCATCAATTCACATGCAGCTTTAGAAGCAGATGTGATCTCATCTGAATGATTGAAGTGGGTATTTAACCAAACCGGATGATATTTTTTCATCATATTTACTAGTTCAGGAGTAATTCTTTGAGGTAATACAACAGGAGTTCTAGATCCTATTCTTACGATTTGAACATGAGGAATAGCTCTCAATCTTTTGAAGATATACTCTAATTTCTCATCTGAGATAAGTAGAGCGTCTCCTCCAGAAAGCAATACATCTCTGATTACAGGAGTTTTAGCGATATAATCAATAGCTGTATCTATCTTTTCCATTCCTAAAGCAGCATCTGTCTGACCTGCAAATCTTCTTCTAGTGCAATGTCTGCAATACATAGAACACATATCTGTAACTAACAATAATACTCTATCTGGATATCTATGAGTAAGTCCTGGAACCGGTGAATCCTCATCCTCATGTAGAGGGTCGTCTAGATCAGCATCTGCTTTATGTACTTCAGCAGCTGTAGGGATCGCCTGTTGTCTTACTGGACATTTTGGATTTTTTGGATCGATCAATGTTAAATAATATGGAGTGATTCCCATTCTAAGGATAGAGTTAGCTGTTTTTACTCCCTCCTCCTCTTCTGGTGATAGGTCAAAATATTTTTTTAAATCTTCTAAAGTTTCAATTCTATTTCTTACTTGCCAATGCCAGTCATTCCATTGTTCATCACTTACATTTGGAAATAATTCTTTTCTTCTGCTTTCGTAGTTTAAATTCATCATAATTTTGTTGCCCCCCCTTTTATTTTTTATACATATAATTTTTCAAATAAGTTTCTGATAGTTTTAGATTCACGTATGATACCTAATGTAAGGTCAGCATGCCCCTTGGCATATCCATTTCCTACGATCATTTGAACGTCTTTTCCTACACCTTCAGCTCCTAAAGCTGCTTTTGTAAATGATGTTGCCATAGAGAAGAAATAAACTACCCCATCGTCCTTTGTAATAAGGATAGATGACATCTCTGTATTAGCTACATTTACATTATTAATAACTACGTCACATACGTCTTCTCCTGTAATCTCCTTTACTTTTTCATATACTTCAACAGGTTTAGTAGCATCTGCAATAATTACATGGTGAGCTAAATTCATATCCAAGATTCTCTTTGCATTTTCTTCACTGTATTCGATTACGATAACTTTACCAGAATCTCCGGCATTTACCATGGCTTGATAAGCACATAAAACACCAGATTTTCCACCTCCGCCGATAATACAAACAGTGTCACCTTCTTTAACTAATCTCTCTACCTGTGCAGGAGCACCAGCTACATCCAATGCAGCTAAAGCTAATTTTTCAGGGATATCTGTAGGTAAAACAGAATAGATACCAGTTTCAAATAAAATAGCCTGTCCGTCTATATCAACCTGGTCATTGGATACATTTACATTATTAATCTTATCGATCTTTAATGGCGTAAGGGACAATGAAACTAAGGTAGCTAATTTATCCCCTACTTTTAAACTTTTATCAGGAAAATCAGAACCGATCTCCTTAACAACACCGATAAGCATTCCTCCAGATCCAGTTACCGGGTTTTGCATCTTTCCTCTCTCTCCTACAATCTCATTGATCATAGTAGTCATCTTATCTATATCTTTATTGCACGCATCTTTTATTTGTGTAAATGAAGCTGAATCAATATTTAATGTCATTACATCGAGTAATAACTCGTTATTTTTAATCTTCATTGTATTGTCGATTTTTACTGCAGCCTGTGGCATAGTTCCCATAGGTTCTATTACTCTGTGTGTTCCAAATGGACATCCTTTTATCATTTTTTTCCCCCTTATAATCCTAATATAACTCTTGCTTCTGCTGGTGTAGCTATTTGTCTTCCCAGCTCCTTGGCAATCCTTACTACTTTGGCTACTAAGACACCATTAGACTCAGCTAAGACACCTTTTTCTAAATAGATGTTATCTTCAAAACCAACTCTTACATGACCGCCGCTTATGATAGCTGCTGTAGCCAATGAAAACTCAAATCTTCCAAGACCGGCAACTGAATAGGTAGAACCGCAAGGTAAGCTGTCTCTTAAAAATAAGAAGTCTCTTAACTCTCCTCCGATCCCTCCATTAACTCCCATTACAAAACTAAAGTGCATAGGAGATTTGATGAATCCTTTTTTATTTAATCTTACAGCCATCTCAATCATAGATTTGTCAAAACATTCCAATTCAGGTTTGACACCTCTTTCTATCATCTTTTCACCAAATTCTTTGATGGTATTTTCTGTATTAGTAAAAACTTCATCTCCGCCGAAATTTAAAGTACCGCAATCTAATGTTGCCATCTCAGGATATAATTCTGTAGGCTGTAATCTCTCTGCATTGGTCATCCCTACAGCTCCGCCGGTAGATGGCTGGACTATAACGTCTGGACATTTTTCTTTGATAGCGTCTATACACAGTTTAAATCTTTCCTTAGACTGAGTAGGAGTACCGTCATCTTCTCTCACATGAAGATGGATGATACTGGCTCCCTCTATATATGCTCCATATGCTTGCTCTACAATCTCTTCTACAGTATAAGGAACGTTAGGGTTGTGTTCCTTAGTAACTTCCGCTCCACATATGGCAGCTGTTATGATTAACTTTTCCATCTCTCTCTCCCCCTAATTTCTTTGTTTATCTTTAGGTGTTACACAAGTTCCAGTAGCTCTACAAACAACAATTGGCTCTTCTAAGACTTCACAAGCAGAATCACTGATGTCAACTCTAGGAATGATAACCTTTCTAGCTTCAAAAACCATCCTTCTGGATGTGTTTCCAACTTTTTCTATATAACCTACAGCTTCGATAAAATCCCCTGCATATACTGGAGCCATAAATTCAACGTTGTCATAGGCTTTAAATAATCCCTCGTCTCCATCTTGTCTGATGAGGAGCTCGGTAGCGACATCTCCAAATAAGCCTAGCATTCTAGCACCATCTACTAAGTTACCCCCATAATGAGCATCGTGGGTACTCATCCTCAATCTAATCATTACTTCTTTCACAACTCATTCCCCCTTTTTTATTTTTTTGCATCAAAAAAACACCTATCTATGATTTTAGACAGAAAATTACCAAGAACTAAAAAGAAATAGCTCTCCACAACTATAGTTGTGACAGTCAAGATGGATTTTCCCATATTAACCAAGGTTGGTTCTAGCAGTTCCAACCTTTCGGCAATTAAGTCCTTCACTCCTAACTTCAGAAGATCTTTAGATCTTTTGAATATTAAAAGTTACCACAATAAATGCTCCTCTATTATATATTTGGTTTATGTAACCTATCTAAGAAAATGAAAACTCATTCATAGATTCGTTACAATACATTTTTACTATATAAAGAACACAAAGTCAAGTGAAAAAAATAATTTTTATCCTTGCAGGGAGGAAATAGAAAGGAAAGTCTTTCTGTGACACTACCTATTTATTTACCTAGTTAATTGATAAACTTATTTTTTTAAAGCCAAGTATATCAAGGATAAAATATAAATTTAATTATAATATTGTTATTTTTTAAGGGAATTTTATTTTATCTAATATATTTCAAATGAATAGTTATCATAATAAAGTTATATAATTAATTAAAAAAAATTAATCATATTATCTGTGATAAGGAAAAAATAAAAATTTTATAAAAGAGGAAGTTTGTTAAATTTATGAAATAAAGAATAGGGAATAAATATTTTTTAGGAGGTGGTTATATGTATAAACCTAGAAGTATATATGTAAAAGTGGCTTTAGAAACTATCACAGCCAAATTAGGTTTAGGTGGAGAAAGTGAGATGGAAGAAGATAAATATAAGGAGATGCAGGAATTGATGGAAAAAAAACCATGTTTTGTCACTTTGTACAAGGAAGGTGCCCTGAGGGGATGTATAGGAACTATGATACCATACCGAGAAAATTTATTAGAGGAGATAAGAGGAAATGCCATCTCAGCGGCCTTCAACGACCCTAGATTTGAACCATTAAAAAAAGATGAGTTAGAAAGGATAGAAATTTCTGTAGATGTCCTTTCTCCTATGGAGGACGTAGAGGATATAAAAGAATTAGATCCTAAAAAATATGGGATATTAATAAGTGATGGAAGGTCTCAAGGGGTACTTTTACCGGATTTAGAGGGGGTTGATAGTGTGGAGCAGCAGATAGAGATAGCTCTTAATAAAGCCGGAATAACTCGTAACCCCGGATTGGTTATAAAAAAATTTACTGTGAAAAGGTATAGGTGAGAAGATGGAAGAAGCTTTGTTTTATAAGAGGTTAAAAGAGAAAAAAATAGGCTGCGAACTATGCCCTCATAGATGTATTGTAGAGGAGGGGCATGTGGGCAGGTGCGGGGTAAGACAGAACGTAAGGGGAACCCTGATGACTAAAAATTATGGGATAATTTCGGCTCTCAATATAGATCCTATTGAAAAAAAACCGTTTTATCATTTCTATCCGGGAGAAGAGGTTTTATCCATTGGAAGTATAGGGTGTAATATGAATTGTGCTTATTGTCAAAATTATGAAATAGCCAAGGAATTTAAAGGAATACCAACTAAGGAATATACCTATGAGGATATATTAAGAAACTTTAAAGGATTTGGAGTGGCTTTTACTTATAACGAGCCTACTGTTTGGTACGAGTTTATGCTGGATGTGGCAAAATTAGCTAAATGCTGTTCTAAAAAAACTATGATGATAACCAATGGATTTATAGAGAGGGAACCTTTGCTGGAGTTAACTCCATATATAGATGGATTCAGTGTAGATTTAAAAGGATTTACACAAGAAATCTATTCTAAATTAGGTGGAACTTTAGAAGGGGTTAAAGACACCTTAAAAGTAATAGTAGGGAGGAAGAAACATTTAGAGATAGAGTTTTTATTGGTTCCTGAATTAAATGATGACAGGGAGGCATTTCTAAAGATGGTTAAGTGGATAAGGGAAGAATTGGGATCAAATATTGTTTTACATATAAATGGATATTATCCTAGTTATAAGCTGAAAACTCCAGCGACAGAAAAAAAACTTCTTTTAGAATTTCATGAGGTAGCTAAAAAATACTTGAACTATGTGTATATAGGGAATGCAGGGATAGACTTAGATACAGTCTGCAGTTGTGGAAACCTATTGATTCGAAGGAATGGCTGGAATATAGAGATAGTAGGGTTAAGTGAAGATGGTCGATGTAAAAAATGTAGAGAAAAGGTAGTGGAGATAGGAGGCTGTTATGAAAAAGAGGGAGGAGTTTGTAAAGGGTAAGTTTTATCCTTCTAAAAGAGAAGAAATTGAAGAGATGATTGAATTTTTTTTAAGGATAGAATCGCCTAAAAAAATAGATTGTGAGGTCTTAGGAGGAATAGTTCCCCATGCAGGTTATGAATTTTCAGGGTCATCTGCAGTTCATTTTTTTAATACCTTAAAGGGGAAAGACATTGAGACTGTAATTATAGTAAATCCCAGTCATACAGGTTATGGAGAGGCTATAAGTTTAGATACAAATGAAATCTGGGGTTCTCCCATGGGTGACCTGGAGATAGACCTTGATTTTGAAAAAGAATTGGATCTGTCATATTCGGAAGATGCACATAAATATGAACATTCTGGAGAGGTCATGCTGCCATTTTTAAAATACTTTATAGAGAGTAAATTTAAAATAGTTCCTATAACAATGAAGATCCAAAGTTATAAAAATGCGAAATATCTGGCCGAAAAAATATATGAAACTGCTAAAAAACAAAGAAAAAAAATTCTGGTAATAGCCTCTTCTGACTTTTCCCACTATGTAAAAAAAGAATTGGGATATAAATTAGATCAGTTAGCTATAGACAGGATAATGGAACTGAATAGTCAGGGGGTGGAAGAGACAGTAGAGGAATATAATTTAAGTATATGCGGATATGGGCCTATTATGACCCTTTTAGAGTATAGTAAGCTGGTGGCAGAGGATCCTAAAATAGAAATTTTGAGGAGGGGAAATTCAGGGGAAAATTATCCTATGGAGGAAGTTGTAGATTATATAACTTTTTTAGTTTATAAATAAATATATAACTTTAAAGGTGAAAGGAGTCCATCTTTTTACCTTTTTTTTTATTTAAGTTATTAAAATATATTAGGTCTGAATAAATTAAATGATTCTTTTTTAACATACGTGAACTATATATAAATTTTATATTTCATCCTGTATTTATATATTTAAAACATGTTTTAATACGTTTTTAGTTTTGAAAAAATGCAAAAAGATTTAAACTGAAACAGTTGAACACATAAATTATATATATCAAATATACTAAACATATGTAATGATAAATTAAATAAATAATTCTTGACTTTGACGTTATAATGATATATTATATGTATATAAAATTAAAATATCATTTATTTAAGATATATCAGGAGGGATGGAAAATGAAATTATTTTTTAAAAATTTAAATGAGACAAAGGTAGTTATGGAAAATATGGTTTCTTTCAAAAAAGAAAATGGAGCATTTATTGTAAAAAACTTCAAAGGTAAGGAAAAAGTAATAGCAGGAAAAGTAATAGAGATGACAAACTCAAAATTAGTGATTGAAGGTAATGCAGTTAGAGAAACATATAGATTAGCACCACTTAATTTCTAGAATTACTTATATAGGGTTTTAATTAGACACGGGATATCCGTGTTTTTTTTTGTATATAAATAATCTTGAAGCAGTTTATGTTATAATAAAAAAAAAGAAGTTAGAAGTTAAAAGAGAGATGAAAAATAGATTAATATGGAGGGAAATATGAGGGTATATTATGATGAAACACTGAAGGTAACCAAGGAAAATATAGAAGAATTAATGAAAGAACTGTTTGAAATAAAGATATTTAATGTACAGGAGTTAGAAGAGTTTATATTAAAATATAGTGAGTTATCTATTATAATAAATGAGGAAGAAGCTTGGAAATATATCAATATGACTAGGTTTGCTAATGAGAAAAAATATTCAGATGATTTTAATGATTATTATGCTAATGTATTTTCTAAATACGAGGCTGAATCCTTTAAATTAAATAAAAAAATATATGAAAATAAATATTTTGGAGAATTACCTAAGGAAAGATACAGAAATTATAAACTGATTTTGAGTAATGAGATAGAGATGTTTGAGGAGAAAAATATTCCTTTACAAATAAAAGAGATCGAACTATCTACTAAATATGGGGAGATAAATTCTAAGATGACAGTGGAATTTATGAATCAGACCTATACCATGGCTCAAATGAAGAAATTTTTAAAAGACAGTAACAGGAAAATAAGAGAAGACGCCTGGAAAACGATAAATAAAAGACTGGAAGAAGATCATGTGGTCTTGGAAAACTTATTTGATGAATTAAAAGAAATCAGAATTGAGATGGCTAAAAATAAAGGATATCAAAATTATCGTGACTATATGCATGACTTGAAGGGAAGAATTTCTTATAAACCGGAAGATCTATATAAATTTCATGATGCAGTAGAAAAGATTGTAGTGCCTTTTTTAAAAGAACTTCACCAGGAGAAAAAAGAAAAATTGAATTTAAAGACTTTAAAACCTTGGGATATGGATGTAGATCCAGATGGAATTATTTTGAGGCCTTTTAAAGATATAAAAGAATTTATGAAAAAATCTTTGAATACTCTGGGAAGGGTCAAAAAAGACTATGAGGAAAGATTAAAATTTATGGAAAAATCTGATTTTTTAGATTTAGAAAATCGTGAAGGGAAAGCCCCTGGAGGATATAACTATCCCCTTCATGAAACAGGAGCTCCTTTTATCTTTATGAATGCAGTCGGATTACATGATGACATGGTGACATTGATGCATGAATCGGGTCATGCAATGCACTCATTTGCTACTAGTAGTGAACCTTTGATTTCTTATAAAGATACTCCCAGTGAGGTGGCAGAACTTGCATCTATGAGTATGGAACTTATAAGTATGGAAGCTTGGGATGAGTTTTATACAGATGATACAGAACTAAAAAAGGCTAAATTAGATCAACTTTACAGAACGATGGAAATTTTACCATGGGTAATGATAGTAGATTCATTCCAACATTGGATATATTTAAATCCTAATCATACAAGTATAGAAAGAGATAAAAAATTTGGTGAGATAATGGATAGATTTAATACAGGAGTGGATTGGAAAGAGCTTTCAAAGGAAAAACAAATGAGATGGCTTATGCAGCTTCATATATTTGAAGTGCCCTTTTATTATATAGAATATGCAATAAGTCAGTTAGGAGCTATAGGGATTTATAAAAATTATAAGAAAAATAGAGAGACAGGAATCAATAAATATAATAAGTTTTTAAAATTAGGATATTCTAAGCCAGTAGATGAAATATATAAAACGGCAGGGATAAAATTTGATTTTTCGAAAGAAAATTTAAAAGAATTAGTTGATTTTATAAAAATGGAATTAAAAAACTAAAAAATGGAAAGGAGAGTCTTTAAAAGATTCTCTTTTTTTTATTAAATTATGAAATATGTAACAAATATTAAGATCATCAAAAAAATTAGAAATTAAATTTATTTTATTGTTAAAAAAATATGGGTTTTATTAAAAAATAAAAATGTTGACTTTTGAAAAAAGAACTAGTATAGTTCATCTGAATGATAAATTATTTTAGGGTACTCCTCTAATGGAGTTTAAAAGGGAAGAGAGGTTAGATACCTCCGCGGTCCCGCCACTGTAGAGTTGACGAAGGCAAATACCACTGGAGAAACTATCTCTGGGAAGGTTGCTTGTAGGATGAAACTTAGCCAGGATACCTGCCTTAAATTATTTTTTATATCACTTGCGAGGACGAGGGTATAGATACTGCTTTTTTTGTCGTATCTTACCCTGAGTTTACTCAGGGTTTTTTATTGTGTGGAAGACTATAAAATCAATTGGGAGAGTTGTGAAAATGTTATTTACTGAAAACAAAAAAGAAAAAAAAGTAAGGAGAGGAATTTTATTGGTCCATTTTGGAACCAGTAGAAAAAAAGCAAGAGAAAATTCTTTGGAAACAATTAATAGACGGATAGAAAAAGAGTTTAGAAAGTTTGAGGTTAGAGAAGCCTATACATCGAGGATGGTAATAAAAAAAATATATAAAGAGGAGGGAGTCAGAAAATTAACGCCAAATGAAGCGATAGAAAGGATGAAGGAAGAGGGGTTTACCCATATTATAGTACAGGCAACTCATATAATAAATGGAATTGAGGCTGACTGCATGAAGGAGGAAATAGATAGATATAAACTTGAATTTGAAGAGATTAAAATTGGTTCTGCTCTCTTAACCAAGACAAAAGATTATATGGATATAGCGGATATCTTTAATAAAGAATATTCGAATAAACCAATTGTTTTAATAGGACATGGAACGACCCATCATGCAGCTTCAGCTTATGGAATGCTTCAATATGCCATACAGAAAAAAGGATATAAAAATATATTTGTAGGGACAGTAGAGGGGTACCCGGGGCTGGAAGAAGTTATGGAAGACTTAGAAATTAATGGTATAAAAGAGGTGACTTTAGTTCCTCTGATGGTAGTGGCAGGAGTTCATGCAGAGGAAGATATAGCTGGAGACTGGAAAGAGGCATTGGAAGAAAAAGAAATCGGAACAGAAGTTTCTATGGTAGGTATGGGAGAGAGAAGAGGGGTACAGGATCTTTTTATTGACCATATAGATGATCTTATAAAATATGAAATTGAGGATATAAAGAAAAAGAAAGAGGAGATTTTAAAGGGGGAAAATAATGAGTATTAAAAATATCGTTGCAGGAGTATATTTGGGTTTATCTTTGGTATCTTATGCTTATACACCTGTTACTGTAAATTTTAGTGACGGAAATAAAGAATATGAGGTAACTTTTACAGAGTCTCCTAAAAGAGCAGTGACAACATCCCATTTTATGACAGAAATTCTACTTTCATTAGGACTAGAGGACAAGATGGCAGGGACGTGCTGGGCAGATAATGAAATTCTTCCAGAATTAAAAGAGGACTACAATAAAGTACCCATACTTTCTGACAGATATCCATCTAAAGAAGTTTTTTATTCTGTAGAGCCTGATTTTGTAAGTGGATGGCATTCATCATTAAATCCTAAAAGACTTGCAGGGGTAGAAGAACTCATGGAAAACGGGGTAAGTCCATACATAATCTCATCTTTAGAGAAGGGAGCGAAAGTAGAGGATGTTTATGAAGATTATATCACCCTTGGGAAAATATTTGATGTAGAAGACAGAGCTGAAAAAATAGTTGATTCTTTGAAAAAAACTGTAGAAAAAGCTAAAAAATTGAAAGGAGATAAAAGAACAATAAGAGTATTTGCCTATGACTCCGGAAAGGAAGCTCCTTTTGTGGTAGCGGGATCTGGTCTTGGAAATGATATCATCACCAAGGCAGGGGGAGAAAATATATTTGAAAATATTCAGGGGAATTACGCTACAGTAAGCTGGGAAAGTATCTTAGAAAAGGATCCTGATGTAGTAGTAATAGTTGATTATGGCAATGATGAAGCTCAGGAAAAGATCAAATTTTTAAAGAAAAATGAATTTACAAAGGAGCTGGAAGCTGTAAAAGAAAATAAATTTGTTGTTGTATCTTTGGCAGAAATTTCACCGGGGCCAAGGATAGGAAAAGCTATTGAGCACCTGGCTAACGGATTTTATAAGGAGATGTAGATATGAAAAAAAAGATCTTTATATATACTCTTGTATTAATAATGGTATTTACTTTAGCAGTAAACTTAGGTGCAGTAGACATACCATTTACCACTGTATGGAAGGTCGCACTGAATAAAACCAGTAACTTTGAAATCTTTACAAGGAACTGGAGTAAGGGGATGGAAGTTATTATATGGAAGATCAGGTTTCCCAGAGCGATATTGGGATTTATAACCGGAGGAGCCCTTGCATTAGTAGGAGTTTTTATGCAGGCAGTAACAAAGAATCCCTTGTCGGATCCCTATATATTAGGTATTTCAAGTGGTTCAGCAGCAGGAGCAATTACAGCGATGTTTTTTAATCTAGGTGGATTTTCGGTGGAGGGCGGAGCGTTTTTAGGAGCATTTTTAGCGACTGTTATAGTGATCCGTCTAACAAGGGGTGATTATTCATCAGGAAGATTAGTTCTCACAGGGATAGCTGTATCAGCGGTATTTTCATCACTGATAAATTTACTTATTTATTGGGTAAAAAATGATTCTAAAGTTAGAAATGCTATGTTTTGGATGACTGGAAGTTTAGGAGGAGCTCAGTGGAATAAACTATTATTTCCTGGAATTATCCTGATTTTAGCTGTGATAATAGGGCTTTGTCTCTCCAAAGAATTAGATCTTCTCTTATTAGGAGAGGAAGAGGCACGGATTTTGGGGATAGAAACAGAAAAACTGAAGTTATTTTTAATTATCCTATCTTCACTTTTGACAAGCTCAGTAGTGGCTTTAACGGGAACTATTGGATTTGTCGGAATGATTATCCCTCATATAACAAGAAGGGTAACAGGAGCTTCTCATAGGAAATTAATACCTTTAAGTGTTATTTTTGGTGGAATATTTATCATGGGAGCAGACACAGTTTCAAGGATTATTTTTATCCCGGAGGAACTGCCTATTGGAATTCTTACTTCAGCTCTAGGTGGACCATTTTTTCTATGGATAATAAAAAGAGGATATAATTTTGGAGGGAAGAGATGTTAAAGATAAAGAATTTATCCTATGAAATAGAGGAGAAGAATCTAATAGAAAATATATCCTTTCATGTAGAAAAGGGGAAATTTATAGGAATAGTAGGGCCTAATGGCAGCGGTAAATCGACACTTTTGAAAAATATCTATAGAACTCTAAAGGGAGAAGGAAAGATAGACTTAAAAGGCAGATGCCTTAAGGTGATTAGTTCTAAGGAATTAGCAAAGGATATGGCAGTAGTATCCCAGCATGGAGGAAGTGAATTTGATTTTAGCGTATGTGAGATGGTAACCATGGGAAGATATCCACACAAAAGTTTTTTGGGGTCTTATAATGGAGAGGATAGAAAGATTGTAAATGGGGCAATTGAAAAACTGGGACTGAAAGAATATCGGGATAGAGCTTTTTTAAGTCTTTCAGGAGGAGAACGCCAAAGAGCCTTAATTGCAAGGGCTTTAGCCCAGGAAGCAGATATTATAATATTGGATGAACCAACCAATCATTTAGATATAAGATATCAACTTCAGATAATGGCAATATTAAAATCACTATCGATCACAGTAGTTGCGGCGGTACATGATATGAATATAGCCTCTCTTTATTGTGATGAAATAATAGCTTTAAAAGATGGAAAACTTTGGGATAAAGGAAGTGCAGAAGAGGTTTTTTCAAGAGAATTTTTTAGAGAGGTATTTAATGTAGAGACAGAAATCTCAAGAAATATATCCACTCAGAAACTATCTATCACTTATCTTCCAACTGAGATACTTTATTAAATATTATGGATAAGTCGAAAATATAAAATAGGGGGAAGGATGAAAAATAGGAAGAGGTTATTTTTATTAGTAATGGTATTAAATTTTATTATAGGGACATTAGCGGTAGCAAATAGTAAAAAGCTAGTCACTATAAGTGATAACGTAGGAAGACAGATAGAAATTTTAGTGCCTGTAGAAAGAGCAGTAGTGACTCTAAGATATAACAATGAGTTAATTAGAGCGTGTGGAGCAATAGAGAAAGTAATTGCTGTTGACATGAATACTGCCCAAGACAGAGAGTATTGGAGTAATTTTAATATAGAAGATGTAGTCGGTAAAAATCAAAAGAGCTTAAACTATGAAAAAATAATAAAATTAAAACCTGAAGTAGTTATTTTACCATCTAATGGTGTTTACAGAGAAGCAGAAAAAAAATTAGCTCCTTTTGGAATAAAAGTAATTGTAATATCTGGTTATGATACCAATGATTTTTCTAACCAGGTTAAGAATATTGGGGTGATTTTTGGTAAAGAAAAACAAGCAGAGAAGTTTGAAAGGTATTATAATGAACCATTAGAATATATTCAGAAAAAATTAAAAGGTGTAAAGAAAAGAACTGTTTATTGGGAAGATGCTAAAGACTATTATACATCTTTTCCAGGGAGCTACTACTACAATATGATTGTAGCTTCAGGAGGAGAGAATGTATTTGAAAATGTAGGTGGAAAGGTAAATGTAGCTCAAGTAGATTCAGAAGCTGTAATTAGCAAAAATCCAGATGTAATAGTAAAAAATATAAGCTTGAAAAGTATAATTAAAGGAACAGGAGTCTATCAAGCACCATCTAAAGAACAGATGGAAGAGACAGTTAAAAATATAAAACACAGAAAAGCTTGGAGTAATATAACGGCTGTGAAAAATAATGATGTATATCTAATGTCACAATTTGGACATGGAGGAGCTTCTAAGATGATCGGAGCTGTATACATGGCAAAATGGATATATCCAGATATCTTAACAGATTTAGATCCAGATGAAATATTTAAAGTTTGGTTGGAAGAATATCAAGGATTCAAAGACATAAAAGGACATTTTTATCCAAGTATTGTAAATAATAAATAATAGAATGGGAAGAGAAAATGAAAAAAAATTATGTATATGCAGTTATCACTTTATTAATACTGTTATTTTTAGGGATTTCAATGGGAAATGAATGGATAAATATTTTTAAAGTAGATTCAAATGAATTAAATATTTTATATTACCTGAGAGGGCCAAGGGTTATTTTTTCAGTTTTAACTGGAATGGGCCTAGGTCTTTGCGGGACGTCTATGCAAGTGATTACAAGAAATCCGATGGCAAGTCCTTTTACCTTGGGAGTATCATCAGCTGCAGCATTTGGAGCAGCATTGTCTATAGTTATATTTGGAGAGAGGGAGTTATATATTATTTTAGGAGCTTTTTCGGCTACTATGATATGTGCTTTAATCATTTATTTTTTAAGTCTAAGAAACAAGATAGAATCTATAACTATAATAATTATTGGAATAGCCTTAAATTATTTTTTTGCTGCTCTAACTTCAACACTGCAATATATCGCTTCAGAGGAAAAGCTATCTTCTATAGTCAAATGGACTTTTGGTAGTTTTAATGGGGTAGAGTGGAGCAATGCTTATGTTGTTTTAATTTTTTTAGTTTTAGTATTTATGGTGTTTCAAAAGAAGGTTTGGATACTAAATTTAATTTGTAATTGTGATGATGACTATGCAATTACTTTAGGGGTTAATGTAGGAAGAGAAAGGCTGATTATAGGCTTATTGTCTTTAGTTTTAACTGCGAGTATTATTTCAATGAGTGGGATAATAGGTTTTGTTGGGTTAGTAGCTCCTTATATATCTAAAAAAATAGTAGGAGAAAATCATAAATATCTTCTAAGCTATTCTATGTTGATCGGAGGAATATTAGTTATATTATCCGATACAATTGGAAGAACTTTATTTAGTCCTCTAATAATACCTATTGGGATTATTATGAGTTATGTAGGAGTACCTATACTTATACATCTAATATTAAAAAAAGGGGAAGAAAATTGATAGTAAAAAATTTATCGTACAACTATAAAACAGGATTTTCTATAAAAAATATAAATTTTCAGGTGAAAGAAGGGGAAATATTAGGTGTTTTAGGATCTAACGGAAGTGGTAAAACGACCCTTATAAAAAATATAATTGGTATAAAAGAGGGAAAAGGTGAAGTATTTTTCAAAGGAAAAGATTTAAAGAGGCTCAATTTAGTAAAAAAAAGAAGAAAAATAGCTTACGTTCCTCAAGAATCTCAAACTAATAATTTAACAGTATATGAAACTATTATGTTAGGGAGGATTCCATATATCAAATATAATGAAACAATGGAAGATAAAAAAATAGTAGATGAACTGATAATGAAATTTAATTTAAAAAATTATAAAGGCAGAAAAATAAGTTCATTAAGCGGTGGAGAAAAACAAAGGGCTTATATTGCAAGGGCCTTAGCGCAAAACTCTGAAATAATAGTAATGGATGAACCAACCAGTAATTTAGATCTTTCAAATGCATTTAATATTTTAAAAATAATTAAAGAAGTTATTAAAGAGAATAAGATGAGGTGTTTAATTATAATTCATGACTTAAGCTTGATAGGGAGATTTTGTGATAAATTATTGTTATTAAAAAATGGCAGACAGCTTCACTTTGGAGATAAGGAAAGTACTTTTAAAAGTGAGATTTTAGAAAATTTATACGAAGTAAAGGTTAAAGTTACCAAGATTAATGATGAATATTTTATATCTCCCCAAGAATAAAAAAAGCAGCCCAGAGGGCTGCTTTTAACATTTCACTACTTTTTTAGCTATAATTCTAGGATTATACATATATACATAGGCCGCAATAAAAGCTGTTACCGGAGCTACGATTAGAAGAGATGTAGTTCCTATAAGGGTTTTAGCGATTTCAACTGCAACTAATTTACTATTCAAAATTGTGTTTAAAGATAATCCTCTGTCAACTAGCAGCATCATCATTGTAATATTTCCCCCAGTATAAGCTAAAAGTAAGGTTGTAGACATGGTTCCTATTACAGCATTTCCTATGTTAAAGCCTGATTTAATTAAACTTTTTTTAGAGATATTAGGTGAATTTTCCAAGATCTCCTCCATACTGACAGCCATATCCATAGCAATATCCATAGCTGCTCCAGAAGCACTTATGATTATTCCACTATAGAGAATTTCTACTAAATTTATGTGGAAGTTGCCTGCTGCAACAAGGGCTTGAGACATTGTCATAGTTAAACCGGTAAAGGATAGGGTATCCAAGAAAAGTTGTGTCATTAAAAAAGCTGCGACAAGCCCGGTTATAGTCCCTAAAAAAGCCACTCCTCCTCTCTTGCTGAATCCTGCTACTGAAAACACAATTACCCCTGTTAAAATTGAAATAAAGATAAAAGTAGTCATCATAGGAGAACTTCCCTTTAAAATTCTTGGAATGAGGTGATAATATATCATTCCAATAGCTGCCAAAAATGAAAGAAGGGACTTAAACCCTACTTTTTTGGCATATAGGATTAAAGAAATCGCAAATATTCCCAGTAAGAATAAGAGGGTAGGAACTCTATATAAAGAGATAGGGTTGATAATTAATTTATTGTTGCTTTCTACTATTCTTACCAGCATCTTGTCTCCAACTTCATAAAATTCATCATATTCTGCACTTCCATTCAATCGATTTAGTGTCTTTAGTCTCTCCCCTTTTCGATCCTTAGATAATACTTTTATTTCTAAATTTTGAGAACCAATTTTTGAAATACCTCTTTGTATTAATTCATTGTTATTGATAGAGACTACCCTGGCTAGATATTCATTTGGTTCCAATATATTTTCCTTTGTAAAATATAGAAACATAGCGATCATAAATGATAATAAAATTATATGATTGTTCCTCATAGGACCTCCTAATTATAAAGTTTTATCATTTCATCTCCGATTTCAGTATTATCTTTGAAACCACCAAATGATTCAGAATTTGTTCCTATTGCCGAGAGGGGGATTTGAGATCCTGTGTGATCAAAGGTTGTAAATCCAACTCCTGCTCTTTCATTTACAATATGAGCCACTGCAATGGATGTGGGTTTATAAGTCCCATATGATTTATTATCTTTTTTATTTTCATCCTCTGCATCCATGGCTCTTGTTATTTTTAATTTTTCCTCTTTTGTCAGATTATTTAAGTCAAAGTTCTTACTTATATATTTAAAGTACTCATTTCTATTTCCGTTATATTTTTTTTGGAGAGTATCTTCGATGGAAACCTTAATATTATCGATAATTGTAGGATTTACTATATTTTTAAATCCAACTCCCATTCCCAATCCTCCAGTTTCATGATCTCCTGCTATAACAATAAGGGTTTCATCTTTATGGTTGTTATAAAATTTCATAGCTACCTGAATAGCTTCATCAAATGCAAGGGTGTCATGGACAGTTCCAGCTACATCATTGGCGTGGGAAGCGTGATCTATTCTCCCGCCTTCAACTACCATAAAAAATCCATTTTTATTTCTAGCTTCCAATACATCGATACCTTTATTTGTAAGATCTGCCAGAGAAGGCTGATCTTTGTGGTTATTCATACGATCGACCTCGTATGGAAGGTGGGATGGTGTTAAGGCTATAAATACTTTTTCGTTTTTTTTAGCTTTATATTTTTTTAAATCTTTTGCGGAGTTCTCTCCTATAAATGTTTTATATCCATTTTTTTGAAGTTCGGCTACTAAGTTTCCTTTTGTCCTTTTAGAACTATCTTCGCCAGGAGAAACAAAGTGCCTATATCCTCCTCCTGCTATAAAATCAACATTGCTGATTATAAAATCTTCTGCGATCTCATTTTCGTTGCCTCTATTTATGTTTTGGGCAACAAATGATGCTGGAGTGGCATGAGTTACCCTGGTAGTGGTTATTACTCCCACTGCTTTTCCCTTTTCCTGGGCATATTTTAATGAACTCTTTACTTCTCTACCATCAGGAAGAGTTGCTATCATACCGTTATCTGTCTTCTGGCCTGTAGCAAGAGCTGTTCCTGCAGCAGCAGAATCTGTAACTAAATTATCCAGGGAATGGGTGGTGTTGATACCTACTACAGGCATTTGATTCATTGTAAGTTTATAATTTTCTCCTTTTTCCTGCTGAACGTAATATTCTGCCATCTGCCTCTGTGAAGCTCCTAATCCGTCACCGATAAACATAAATACATACTTTGGTGCAGCTAAAGCCATCACCGATATCCAAAAAAACATTACTCCACTTAAGATTTTTTTCATTTTTTCCTCCTGTTTTATATTTGTATTTGATCCTAAAATTACTATAACAAAACCATGTAAAAAGAAGACCTATTTAGGGTAAAGGTGACGTAAAATTAAATTTTTTATATAAAAAATTAATTTATAAAAAGGGAAAAAAGGTTCCTCTGAAATATAGAAATGATCGGTATATATTCTTTATAATTTTATAAGTCGATTTGGTTGACAAAAATAAAAACTAGTAGTATAATGTGCATCGTAATATAAAATTAAATACATTGTTTGACTTGAAATAGTCGATTCAATGGTGCTGTGAGAGTGTCGTTAGGCAGAATTGTCCATCTCATTGGTGCTACAGGAGTATCATTAAGCTAAAGCTCATCCTGTGAATTGATATTTTAAGTTGAACCTTTATGGGTCAACTTTTTAAAGTTGGCCTTTTTTTTGTGTTTATATATTTTTAGGAGGGAAAAATGAAGAGAAGTTTTTACAAAACGTTACTAATATTGGCACTGCCAATAACAATTCAAAGTTTAATATTGGCATCTGTAAATATGGCAGATGTATTTATGATTGGGAAATTAGGAGGGATGCAGGTGGCATCCTTAGGTTTGGCTAATCAAATAGTATTCTTGATGACAACATTTATAATGGGAGTAAATAGTGGAGCAGCTGTATTTATTGCTCAATACCATGGTAAGAAGGATTATTCTAAGGTGAAATATATCGTATCTATATCTACTATACTGAGTATATTGATGGCTCTATGTTTTTGGTTTATTTCATATATTACACCGGAGTACATCATTGGACTCTATACAAAAGATCCATTGGTTATAGTCACTGCTTCAAAATATCTTAAGGTAGTAGCCTGGTCATATGTGGCTTCAGCGGTATCATTTTCATTTTCTATACTACTCAGAGGGTTAGGAGAGAGTCAGCTGCCTATGTTGACAAGTTTTTTATCGTTGGTGGTAAATATTGTATTAAATTACCTACTCATATTTGGTAATTATGGATTCCCGGAATTAGGGGTAGAAGGTGCCGCATTAGCCACTTCTATAGCCCGTGGGGTAGAGTGTGTAGTGGTAGTAGCGGTCATCTATAGAAGAAGATACCCTATAGCTATAAAACTAAAAGAATTCTTTAGTTTTGATATGGTTGTATTAAAGTTATTTGTTGTGACTGCAGGAGCCGTTATAGTGAATGATATCTTATGGGCATTGGGACAGACTGTGTATAGTGCTGTTTATGGCAGGATAGGAACAGAGTCGTTGGCTGCGATAAATATAGAGAATAGTTTTGAGAGATTAGCGGTAGTTGGAATAATTGGATTTGCCAATGCAGCTACAGTAATGATAGCTCATAAAATAGGACAGGGAAAATTGGAGGAAGCTTATTCTGACGGTAAGAAATTCTATAAAGTTTCATTTGGTTTAGCACTTCTTTTGGCAATTCCTCTAGGTTTATTCTCTTCTAAGTTAGTTGGGATGTATAATGTAGATGAAAATGTATTGAGACTTGGTAAATACACATTGATAGCATTCTGTATATCTTTCCCATTTAAAGCACTTAGTATGACAAAGATGGTAGGAGTTTTAAGAGGTGGAGGAGATACAAAATTCGCCATGGGGATAAACCTTATAGCTCTATGGATGGTAGGGATCCCTGGAGCAATATTTGCAGCTTTTTATTTAGGGCTTCCCATATACATAGTATATTTAGCTACCCTGGCAGAAGAGTTTGTACGTATTGCAATTGGGATGAAAAGGTTTGTAAGTAAGAGATGGATAAATAAACTGGCGTAAAACATAAAAATAGGCAGCCGTTGGCTGCCTATTTTATATTTCCATTTTCTTATATATTTTTAGGTAGAACTTTATTTAAAACTACTCCTACAATAGCGGCTACTGCCAGACCAGATAGTGAGATAGTTCCCCATAAAACTACATTACTGATAGCTATTCCTAAAACAAAGATAAGAGATGCAATGATTAAGTTTCTTGAATGAGCAAAATCTAATTTAGCTTCGATTAATGTTCTTACTCCTACACTTGAGATCATTCCAAATAAGATGATAGATATTCCACCCATAACAGGAGTAGGTATAGTCTGTAAGACAGCACCAAATTTACCTATAAATGATAGTGCGATGGCATATACAGCGGCGATTCTAAGAACAGCAGGATCATATACCTTGGTAACTGCTAAAACACCGGTATTCTCACCATAAGTTGTGTTAGCAGGTCCACCAATTAATCCGGCAAAAAGTGTGGCGATTCCGTCTCCTAACATAGTTCTGTGAATTCCAGGTTCATCAAAGAAGTTTTTTCCAACAACGGCACCGTTAGTTGTAATATCTCCAATATGTTCTATAAATACTACCAGAGCTATAGGAGCTATTGCAATAACAGACGTCCATGAAAACTTAGGCAGAGTCGTAAGATCTTTTAGAGCACTGTCTGTAAATCCAATCCATTTAGCGTTTGCAATAGGAGTAAAATCTACTAGTCCGAATAAAACTGCTAATGTGTATCCAACCATAACTGAAATAAGGATAGGAACCAGTCTGAAGAAAGATTTTTCTAAAATAGAGATTACTACCATGGTAGTAACTACAACTACAGCAATAATTAAACCTTTTGGTTCAAATGT